>NZ_JARWNC010000023.1:0-62193 GCF_029854675.1 Akkermansia sp. N21169
CGGAGCCGGATGACCTCGGCCAACGGGAGCATAGGCTACCGGTACAACTTCTGATAGGAACAGAAGACGCAATAAAAGAGAAACACAGCAAGGGCGGTTCTTCCACACGCAAGGAGGAGCCGCCCTTTTCCCATTCATTTTGCAAGGGAGGGAAGTTCTCTCCAGTCCTTGGCTAGATTCTAGAATAGATGAAGATTTTCATGGATTGAATTAATCTTGCCCGTACTGCTGTGAACGGGTAGCTTCCCGGCACGATGACTCGCCAAGACAGAATTGATTATCTGAAGAGTGAATTGAAGAATCGCATCGTCATTCTCGATGGTGCGATGGGAACAAATATTCAGAAATTCGGTTTGGTGGAGGATGATTATCGCGGAGCACGTTTTGCTGACAGGAAGAAGTTTCCCAAGGATCTGAAAAACAACAATGATATTCTGGTGCTGACGAGACCGGATGTTGTCCGTTCCGTCCATGACCGTTTTTTGAATGAAGGCTGTGCCGACATCATTGAGACATGTACGTTTGGCTCTACGGTGATCGGACAGCATGACTTTTTCTGGTACAAAGAACCTGAAAGCGGACATAAGACTCCGGCTTATTTCCGCAAGATGGCGGAAAACGAAGAATTCAGAGAGCTGATTCGCGAGATGAATCTTGCCGCTGCCAAAATTGCCCGGGATGCGTGCGAAGCGGCTGAGAAAAAGGACGGCAAGCCGCGGCTTGTAGCCGGTTCGATCGGTCCGATGCCGGTAACTGCATCGCTCTCTCCCGATGTCAATGATCCGGGGTTCAGGGCGGTAGGATTTGAAGAATTGCGTCTTGCTTACCGGGATCAGATCCATGCTCTTCTGGATGGAGGGGTCGACTTGCTGCTTCTGGAGACGATTTTCGATACGCTGAACGCCAAGGCTGCCTTGTTTGCGATGGAGGAGGTGTTTGAGGAACGTCCGGAAGATACCGTGCCGGTGATGATATCCGTGACGATTACGGATAGGGCGGGGCGCACTTTGTCCGGTCAGACGATTGAGGGATTTTGGAATTCCATTCGCCACACAAAACCTTTCTCCGTAGGAATCAATTGTGCTCTGGGAGCGGATTTGATGCAGCCTTTTGCCGCGGAATTGTCTGATTTGGCCGACTGCTGGTTATCCATCTATCCGAATGCCGGTCTTCCGAATCCGTTGAGTCCGACCGGATATGACCAATCTCCCGAGGATATGGCGGATATGATGAAGCGTTATGCTGAAAACGGGTTGTTGAATATTGTCGGCGGTTGTTGCGGGACGACTCCCGAACATATCCGGGCCGTAGCTCGCGCAGTCGCCGGAGCGGCACCGAGGATTCCCGTATGTCAGGAGCCGGCGTTGCGGTTGTCCGGTTACGAGGCATACGATCATACACGTGACAAGAATACCTTGTTTGTGGGGGAACGCTGCAATGTGGCGGGATCTCCGAAATTTGCCCGCCTGATTCGCGAGGGGAAGTTTGAAGAAGCCGTTTCCGTGGCCCGCCACCAAGTAGAGAATGGGGCTCTCGTGTTGGATTTTTGCTTTGACGACGGCTTGATTGACGGCGAGGAAGCGATGGTACGTTTCCTGAACCTCGTAAGTGCTGAACCGGATATTGCAAGAGTGCCTTTCATGGTGGATTCGTCGAAATGGAATGTACTGGAAGCAGGACTGCGATGCATGCAGGGGAAGGGGATTGTCAATTCCATTTCCCTGAAAGAGGGAGAGGACGAATTCCGGAGGAGAGCTCGTCTGGTCCGTCGGTACGGGGCTGCTGTAGTCGTGATGTGTTTTGATGAAGACGGTCAGGCAACGAATGAGGAAGATCGCATCCGCATTGCTTCCCGTGCCTATCGAATTTTAACGGATGAAGTGGGGTTTCCTCCGGAAGATATCATTTTCGACCCCAATGTGCTGACTGTCGGTACGGGGATTGCCGAACACGCCAATTATGCCCGTGATTTCTTTGAGGCGACGGGGTGGATCACGAGCCATTTCCCGAATGTGCATGTATCGGGAGGGATTTCCAATGTATCATTTGCTTTTCGCGGCAATAATCCGCTGCGCGAGGCGATGCATTCCGCATTCCTGTATCATGCGACGCATCGGGGATTGGACATGTGCATTGTCAATGCGGGGATGCTGGAGGTGTACGACGAGATTCCGAAAGACAGGTTGGAATTGATTGAAGATGTTTTGCTCAACCGCCGGGAAGATGCTACGGAGAGATTGACTGAGTATGCCGAAAAATTATTGGCCGAGAAGAAAGTTGCCTCGGAGGAACATCAGATAGCCAAACTTGCATGGAGAGAGGAACCTGTCGAAAAACGTCTGGAGTACGCCTTGGTGAAGGGGATTACGGAATATGTAGACGAAGATACGGAAGAGGCTTTCAACAAGCTGGGTTCTCCCCTGGCTGTGATTGAAGGCCCCCTGATGGACGGTATGAAGACGGTGGGGCAATTGTTTGGCGACGGTAAGATGTTCCTGCCCCAAGTTGTGAAGAGCGCGCGCGTCATGAAACAATCCGTCGCCTGGTTGACTCCGTTTATTGACGAAAGCAGTGGCTCGGGAACCTCCGTGGCCGGAAAGGCGGTGATTGCCACAGTCAAGGGGGACGTGCATGATATCGGCAAGAATATCGTGGGTGTTGTTCTTGGGTGCAATGGATTTGATGTGAATGATTTAGGTGTCATGGTCCCCTGCGAAAGAATTTTGGATGTCGCCGAGGAAACCGGAGCGGACATCGTAATGCTCTCCGGCCTGATTACTCCGTCGCTTGAGGAAATGGCTCATGTAGCAGGAGAAATGGAACGCCGGGGGATGAAAATTCCCCTGATGGTGGGAGGGGCGACAACTTCTGATTTGCATACGGCCTTGAAGATTGCCCCTCAATACTCGAACCCTGTGGTGCATACGGTGGATGCTTCGCAGGTGGTGCCGGTAGCCAGCGCTCTTGTCGGTTCCGGCAAGGAGTCCTTTGTGTCGCAATACAGCCGGCATCAGGAGGAACTGCGTGCCGGGTATGCGGAAAGGAAACCGATCGATGTGCTGCCATTGGTCGAGGCCCGTGCCCGTGCCTGGAAAGGTTCTTTGTCATGGGAAGAATACGTGCCTCCTGTGCCTAAATTGCTGGGCAATGTACTTGTGGGCGATGCTTTTGTCCATGGGACATCGTGTTGCTGTTGTTCCGGTGACGTGTCCCGCTTCCATGTATCGCTGGAGAATCTGATTCCGCTGATCGAATGGGCTCCTTTCTTCCACGCGTGGGAATTGAAGGGAGTTTGGAATTCGGCTCAGGAAGAATTTCGTTGCGCCGATAGCGTGAAGACGGAGGCGGCACGCAGCCTGTACAAGGATGCCCGGGTTTTGCTGGATCTTGCAGTCCGTGAAAACAGGTATCAGCCTCAAGGAGTGATTGGATTGTTTGCCGCTAATGCGGAGGGGGACGACATTGTTGTCTGGAAGGATGAGACCCGGCAGTCTCGTCAATGCATCTTGCATACGGTGCGCCAGCAAAAAAATTTCCCTAGCGGGGTTGATTTGGCTTTAGCCGATTATGTGGCACCGGTCGGAATTCCGGATTACGTGGGTGCAATGGCCGTCAGTATTCATGGTGCCGGGCGTTGGGCTGCCGATTTCGAAAAACAAGGGGATTCCTACCGGGCTCTGATTGTAGCGGCCCTGGCCGACCGGCTGGTAGAAGCTCTGGCCGGGTTTTCCCATGGAAAACTGCGCGAATTGTGGGGTATTGCCGCCGGGCAGGGGATTCGCCCGGCCTGCGGCTATCCCAGCCAGCCGGATCATCAGGAGAAAGAGACTGTTTTCGATCTTCTGGGCGCCCGAGAAGGAGCTGGCATGGATTTAACGGATTCCTGGATGATGACTCCGGTGTCGTCCGTTTGCGCTTTGGTGTTTTCCCATCCCGAATCCAAGTATTTTGCGATGGGGCCTATCGGATATGACCAGGTGGAAGATTACGCCCGCCGCAAAGGAATTGGCGTGGAGCTAGCTGCTAAGCTCTTGAACGCGTGATCCCTTCTTGAAACAAAGACAGGAATCAACATGAAACGGACGGTTGGAAAACTCCATGCCGCCCGTTTCCGATATCAAGAAGAAGGGGGAATGAGAACCCCGGTCTTTTCATTTTATGGATTGACTTCCGGGAAGCAGGGCGTCTGTGTCTCGGGGACGACTCGGCCAAAGAGGGCAAGCATGCGGCCCGTATTGCCTTTTTCCATACGGTAAGAGTAGAACCTGCCCAGATCGGCGGCAGTGTCTTCTCCGGAATCATGGATGTTTTCCGGCAGGACGCCGCATTCGATTAACTGGGTTCGGATGGTACCGGGAATATCCATTTCGTAATGAGGGGGACGGATGCAGGGAGAAATGACGGCAACGATTTCCGAAGGAGTACCGTAGCAGAATTTACGGAGATACTCGACGCCATTGGAGACAATATTCAATTCCGTTCCGCGACGTCCTGAATGAAGCAATGCTCTGCCATGAGAAACTTTGTCGTAAAGCCAGACGGCGGCACAATCCGCCACGTAGATACCGAGGATGCAGTCAGCCTTGCCGGAGCACGCCAAGCCGTCCACTCCCTCAATGGGATAGTTGGAGCCGATGTCGCCGACGAGAGCGACTTTGTTGCCGTGTACCTGTTCCGCCCGTCGGAGGTATTTCCAGCGTGCGCCGAGGCGTTCGATCTCAGCCCGATGGGATGGTTCCAGAAGTTCAATGATCTGGTCGCGATCGGAAGAACCCGGGATACCGGGGATGCGTTCGATGAATTGGACGATGACGTTGGGATATTGGCGCAGAGGCTTGAGAAAGGCTGGTATATCCATGGGGATGCGATTATTTTCGAGACATTCTTGGAGAAAGTTTCCAGGAGTCCAGCAAAATCAGTGCATGAGTGATAAAAATCATGCATCGCTTTTTCCTCCTTTCAGAATATCCCGGACATAATCCTCCGTGTGGAAGAGTAAACACGTTTAAAATCATTGGTCATTTCTTGAAACAACTTGAATGCACGGTTTTAAAGGAAATAAAATTCTTATTCGTGGATTAGTGATTGATTTTTCGCCATTTATTTGCCTGGATACCTCCTTACAGAAACACATTTATCATGATTGATTTCAAGAACGGTTTTTTCAAGCTCTCTCCAGTTGATTCGTCAAGTGTCATGAATCGTATTGCTCCGATGATTATCGAAGGGGAGGATATTATCGCCTCTTTCAAGAGCGGGCGGGATTGCCTTGTTTTTACGACGAAACGGATCATTGCGGTCAACGTAAAAGGTATTACCGGAAAACAGGTGGATTATACATCAATGCCGTACAATAAAATACAAGTGTATTCGGTTGAAACGAGCGGTTTTCTTGATCGGGATTGCGAGCTTGATCTGTTCTTCAGCAACATAGGTCGTATCCATTTCGAGATCAAGGGAAGTTTTGATATTGTAGGCTTTAATAGGGTAATCAGCCAATATGTTTTATAGATTCGCCTCTTTTGGATGAAGGAAATGTCCCGTCCTAAAAAAGCGTTACAAGGTTAGGGGGGGATGTTTTGCTTCGGTAAATTCCTCCCGGACATTGGTAGGTGTCAGCAACCGGATCGTAAGGCATGTTATCTGCCAGATAGGTATTGTTTCGATATTTTCTCTGACGGCATTTTTCGTACCGGGACGGTTTGATGAAGCTGGTGATTTGATGATCTTCAAGCTATGTGTAATTTTCTTCACTTTCATATCCGGCATCAGCTATGAGGCGAGCGGGAAGTTTGCCCGAGTGGTGCTCTGAGATTTTATGGAGTAGAGGGATAAGGGGGGGCACCTCGGAGTGCTGGGGGCTGATGTCGATATCCAGAATGTATTCGGCCTCCACTGCCAACTGAATGTTATAGGCTGGTTTGAGTTGACCGTTTTTCATGTGATCTTCCTTGAGATGCATGAAGGTAGCGTCCGTGTCGGTCTTTGAGAAACTATTGCGGGAACCGAATCTGGTTAGCTTCGTTCGATAGTCCTACAATTTGTTGAGGATGTATTCAAGTTGATCCGGGTTGTGGATGAAAATGCTTGGTGGTGATGTCTTCGTAGGCGATCTTGTATAGGTCGGCGACGCGTTGCTTGCGCTATTTGTTGGTTCTTGACCCGGATCACTTGCGGCGCTTTCGTCTTGACTAGGTAGATCAAGTCCAGTGACGGTTTTTTCTAATAAGAAATCAGTAAATTGAATACATAACCCGACAGAATGATAAACGCCGTGACCGTTCCGAAGAAAATACCAATCAGCTTCCAGGTCATCACCTTCTTGAGAAGAGCGGCTTCCGGGAGGGAAAGTCCTACTGTTGCCATCATGAACGCAATTGCCGTTCCGATTGGTACTCCCTTTGCGACAAATACCTCAATCACCGGAACAATAGCCGCAGCATTTGCATACATGGGTACCGCACAGATGACGGCGACAGGCACCGACCACCAGTTTTCCCGGCTCATGGATTCTTCGAAGAACCCGGCCGGCACGTAGCCGTGTACTGCCGCCCCAATGGCAATGCCGATTACCACGTACAAGGCCACTTCCTTGACGATCCCCCAGGCATCACGCATGATCACGGGGAATTTGTCCCTGAAGGGTGTCTTTTTCCGCTCCCAGCCATTGCTCTCTGCATTCGACTGAACCAGCAAGTCACGTATCCAGGGAGACAAATAACGTTCCAGCTTGAATCTCTCCAGCACCACTCCCCCGACCATGCCCAGCAGGATGCCGGAAACAGCATAAATCACCGTGACCTTGAGACCGAATGCTCCGAGGAACATGGCGATAGCTACCTCATTGACCAAAGGAGAGGTAATCAAGAAGGCAAACGTCACCCCGAGGGGAATACCGCCCTTCACGAATCCGATGAACAAGGGAATGGAGGAACAGGAACAAAATGGCGTCATGGCTCCGAACAGAGCCGCGAAGAAATATTGAAGTCCGTAAAGCTTCCTCGTCGTCAGAAACACTCGGATGCGTTCTACGGGGAAATAGGCATTCACCACGCCCATGATGAGGCTGATCGCGTATAACAGGAAAAGAATCTTTACCGTATCGTATATGAAAAAGTTGACCGCTTCTCCCAGTTGTGTGTGGGGAGTGAATTCCAATATCCTGTAAACCAGCCAGTCGGCAAAATCTTGAATCATATGATAAGAATGGATGATAAATAAACAATCAAACGAGAAGAATCCGGCTGAACAGCCAGTATCCACCAAGCAACAGGAAGAACCACCCCGTCACGAGTTTCATGATTTGCTGGATTTCAGGCAGGTGGCGTACCGTAGCTGCGGCTTTCTCCGCGCTGTATGTCAGCAGTAGGGCAAATACCACAACGGGCAGGGCCGTTCCTATACCGAACAGGGAAATGCCCAACAAGGGACCAGCACTCCCGGCCTGTATGGACAAGGGGACGACCGTTCCGAAAAACAGTGCCGCCGAAGGAGGGCAAAGAACCAGGGCGAACAGAAAACCCAACGCAAACGCTCCCCAGACACCTCCTTTGGTCATCAGACTTTGCGCCGTTGCCTCTCCCGGTTTTTTCCCTAGGGAAAAGAACGGAATGAACCCCAAAATGCCCCCCCCTGCCATCATCATCACTGGGCCTAGGTACATAGGCAGCTCTTCTTGCATCCAGAATGATAACATGGGGGCTGATGACAAGCCCCGGCTTACCAGCCACCCGATCAGCACATAAGCACTCACGCGGCCCAGAGTATAGAGAAGCGAAGCCATAGCTGATTGATGACGGGAACCTGTACCACGGGAAATAAATCCCACAGCGGCAATATTCGTTGCCAAGGGACAAGGAGAAACGGCTGCCGCCACGCCTATAGGCAATAGAGATAAAAGAGGCCAGTCCATACACAGAAAATGTTGAGGGAAAGTAAATGGTCAATGAGCTTCATCCAGTGCTTTCCGAACGCTTTGGACCACATATGCCTTGAATTCCTGTTCCTTGTCGCTCAAGTCCCAGATGCGGTTCAGATTCACCCACCGCGTTTCCTTGCCGTCCTTCCAATCCTTGAGAATCAAGGATTTTGTTACCAATTCATACTTGCCGACAGCCTCCTTGTCGGCGGGAATGGCGTGGAAAGCCAGCTTGCCTTCTTCAAGCTGAACCGGAAAATTCTTTTCGACCGCTTCCCTCGTCCATGTCTCCATGCGAATGCAGGTCGGGCATCTTGCCCCGTATTCGTAATAAACCGCCTCGACCCCGGATTGCATCGTCACAGCCGTGTCGGCTGGTTCCTCACGGTTTTCTGTTCCCCGGTGGTTAATGATCTTGACGATGGCCAGCAGGATGAGCAGAACAACCACCCAGACGACAGCCTTTTTCCATCCGGAACTTCCCTTGGATACTTCACTGCTGCAATAGCTTCCACCGCAACAGGGTGCCTCTTTCGCATGAGAGCCATTTTCTTGAGGTAACGCAGGATCTGTCGCCCCGGAACAACAGCAAGATTTCTGCCGGGAAGAATCAACCTGAATAGCTTCCTGAAGAATCTTCTTGATCTCATTCCTGGAAGGAACTCTCCCGGAAACAAGTACCTTGCCGTCTATTACCAATGCCGGAGTCACGAGTACTCCCGCCACGGCAAATTGCATGGCATCCGTCACTTTTTCCAGAGAAGCGTCCAAATGGAGTTCCTGCATGGCCTGCTTCGTTACATCCGCCAGTGCAGTACACTTGGCGCATCCCGGTCCGTAAACGACAATATTGTTCATGTTATTATTGATTTAGATTTTGAAGAATATCAAATTGTTGGACAGAGATACGGAAAAACTGGAGAGTCATGTCCTTATCTCTGAAAAATGGGACTTTCCTTCAAACAGGCTAATACTTGGCGAAGACACGGACAACACAGGGAATAATACACATTCTTCCCTCGCTGTTCACAAGAGAGCACACGGTTGTTCTTCAACACATTCAAATGGCTCGAAATTGTGGACATATCGCGTCCGGAATTCTTTTGCAGTTCGCAGACGCAACGTTCCCCATCCAGAAGCATCTCCACGATCATCAAACGCACGGGATGCCCCAATGCTTTAAATACACCGGCAAGAGGTATCAGATCCTTGACGGAGGAAGCCGGGAGCGAAGAAGGTGTGCAGGAGCAATCAGGCATAAGCGATAGATTTATTATTTTGAAAAACGTAAAAATGTCAATTTGATTTTATATAATATGACAAATGCTGGATTGAAGATCTTCATTCTCTTGGCTAAAAAAAGCCATCCTGACGGCTGGCTTCTGAGTGGTTTCCACACTATTTTCTTCGTCACCTAACGCATTCCGTCCTGTACTGACACCAAGTGCATTGCATCCCGGATTGTAGATGAAAACGCTTGATGGTGATGCCTTCGTAGGAGATCCTGTACAGCTCGGCGACGCGCTGCTTGCGCTGTTCGTTGGCTGGTACACGGATCACCTGTGGAGTCTTCGTATTGACCAGGTAGATCAGATCCAGTGACGGAGGAGTATTCCCCATGGCTTCTTCGATCATCATCTGGTAAGTGACCAGCTGGAGTTCGTGATTGAAGGCAGCATGCCCGGCATCCGGCCTAGCGGCAGCAGATTTGTAGACCTTTGCCGTCAGGTCGTGCTGGACGAGCTCGATGACACCATACACAGGAACGGGCAGGTCGGGCATGGTGATCGATAAACCGACTTCCATTCCCAGGGGCATCTGTGAAGAAACCTCGCCGGAATCCATGTACGGTTAATCTTCTTACCGAATGATTAAAAATCTATTAACAAGAAGCAAATGAAAGCAGAAACCAAAATCATGCACCAGCGTCTCGAAGCGCTCAAACTCGCCGAAAAACTCGGCAATGTCAGCCGCGTATGTCGGGAACGCGGCATCTCGACAGCCCAATTCTACGAATACCGCAAACGATTCAGAGAACAAGGCTTTGAAGGGTTGAGAGACCTGCCCTCCATTCACAAAACCCATCCGCAGACAACTGCTCCCGAAGTCGAAAAACGAAACCTGGAACTCGTTGAAGAAAATCCTCAAAAAGGCTGTGGACATATCGAACAACTCCTGAAACTGGAAGGCAAAAACTGCTCGAAGCCAACGATCCAGAAAATCATGGAACGCCATGGACTGGGGAGTTGCTACCAGCGGTTCTTGAAGCAGGAAGCCCAACACCTCATCCAAGGAAAGCAGCTGAGCGAAGAACAGATCAAATCCATTGAAAAAGCCAACCCCTGCTTCAAGGAAAGGCATGTGGAGAGCAAAGCTGCCTGCTTTGTCAGGACACCCTCTATGCGGGCAAACTCCAGGAAGTGGGAAAAGTCTACATGCAAACAGCCGTCGACACCTATGGCTCTTTTGTGTTCGGTTACCTGTACACGGGCAAGCTGCCCGATCATGCGGCACTCATCCTTCATAACGACGTACTCCCCTTCTATGAGAAGCATGGATTGCAGATAGAAGCCATTTTGACAGATAATGGCAGGGAATACTGCGGGAGGCTCACTCATCACCACTATGAAATCTACCTTGAACTCAATGATATTAAGCATCGGAAAACACGTATAGCCACACCTAGAACAAATGGCTTTGCCGAACGTTTCAACAGAACGGTCAAGGAAGAGTTTTTTTGACATAGCCTTGAGACAAAAAGTATACACGAGTCAGGAGGAGCTCCAAAAGAACCTTGATGAATAGCTGAAGTACTACAATTACCAGTGTCCACACCAAGGATATCGTAACATGGGAAGGTGCCCCATAGAAACAATTGAAGGATTCAAAAAAGCACAACAATCTGTCCGCAAAGAAGATTAACTCTACATTTTAACCATAAAAGGTATTGGTTCTCGTATAGCGATAGCTTTAATTATCGATTATCCGGAATTGGGTACATTAGGACGCAAGGAAGCTGCTGGCATTGCTGGCTTGGCTCCACGGGAATGGGAAAGCGGATGTATGCGCGGAAGATGTGCCATTCAAGGTGGACGACCATTATTGAGAAAACATGTCTATATGGCGGCACTTGTTGCTTCTCGTTATAATGAAGTTCTCAGACCCATTTATCAGGAGTTGCTACAAAAAGGCAAAAAGAAGAAAGTCACTCTCATTGCGATAGCACGACGGTTGATATGTTATGCCAATGCCCTGATTGCTGGACGGTTTGCAGGTACGCAACAACCTTCATGATAATTTCCTATTAGTACAGTTGCTATACAACATATCGAAGCAAAACACAGGGCAAGTGGCAACTTGCCCTGTGTTTAAAACGGTTCTAAACATCCCCTCCAACCTTGTAACGCTTTTTTAGGACAGGACACCCGTCAATAATCAAAACGATCAAACATCGTCAAAATAGTGAATGGGATGCTCCGAAATCCTTTGAAAGACAATAAAAAAGCCGCCCGAAGGCGGCTGGAAAGGGGTGGTGGAGCATAGGAGGCTCGAACTCCTGACCTTCTCATTGCGAACGAGACGCTCTACCAACTGAGCTAATACCCCGTAAACCGGGAGCGATGGAACAGTATTTGGAAGGCGAAGGCAAGAGAAATTTACATCTTATTTTCCGTCAGGAGCACTTTCCTGCGCGACGAAGGGTTCGACGAAGATATCTCCGATGGCCAGTTTGTGAGGCTGGGATTTTTGGGTCAGGATACGAATGGATTTAACGGTTTGTCCCTGGGGCCATTGGACGGTTGCGATTCCATCCCGGAAGGTAGCTGCATCGGTGAAGGTGGTTCCGTCGGTGGAGATTTGGAGGAGGGCTCCGTCGGCAAGGGCGTTTTCCTTGCCAGCGTCACGGCAGAAGTAGGGACCGGTGAGAACTCGTACCCGGCTCAGGCGTTCCGGGGCATTTAAAATCAGGGTGAAGTAGTCTCCTTCCTGGATGTGGCGGCTGGAGATGAAGCTGGTGGTTTCCCTTCCGTCGAAGGCGTATGGCGGCTGGAAATTGCGCGTTGCGGGGATGTTGGTGTCGATGGTTGCGGGGAGGACCATGGCAGCGCTAGGATTGGGGGGCTGCTCGAAGGCGATGCCGCTGTTTTCCCATCTCTTGCGGAGTTTTCCGAGGCGTTGCATGAATTGTTCCGCATTCTGGCGTTCCCGTGGAGTCCAGAGTTTTTCGGCAACGGCGTGGAGACGTGGGTAGATTTGGGCTTCGATGTCGCGGGAAAGGATGTTTTCCGTCCAGAGAGCGGCTTCTCCTCCCTGCAGGAGGTTGCGTTTGGATTCTTCTACCTGGTTGATGGGGATATCGTAAGCGTAGACTTGTTCGAGAGACAGGACGGGCATCCAGAGGGGCTTGGCGGTTTTAGGGTATCCCGGAAAGTCGAGATAAGCGTACCCCTTGCCTCCGCCATCGGAACAGATGGTTTTTATTCCTGCATTGAGGGCGGCGATGGTCTGGTTGGGATGACCTCTCCATCCTTGAGCGATTATGTCGGGCGTGAGACCTTTTTCAGGATGTTCCGCCCAGGTAATTGTCTGGATGCCGTGTTTGGCGAGGCGTTCGGAGAGTTGGCGGAGGAAGGCCAGCTGGAGTTCCTCCATACTGTTGAGGCCGCTTTGCCTGAGAGCGGCGGAACAGAGGGGGCATTTCTTCCAGAATTGGGTTTTGACTTCATCTCCTCCGATGTGGATGGTTTTGGTGTCGAAGAGTTTGGATGTTTCCAGATAGATAGTTTCCAGGAAGTCAAGCAGGCCGGGGTTGCCGATGCAGAGGACTTCTGTGTGGGAGAGGGAGTTGCTGCGCTGTGAGATGGGCGGGTTGTCGCGATTGGTTGGGCAGAGGAGTTGAGGATAAGCGGCGGAGATGGCGGCGGCATGACCGGGAACATCGATTTCAGGTATGATTTCGATGCCGCGGGCACGGGCGTATTGGACGATGTCCATGATTTCTTCCTCGGAATAGGAACCGTTGCGCTCCTGTTCCCGGTTGCCGGGGTCGGGAGTGCCTCCAATCTGGGTGAGGCGCGGGTAGGCGGAGATGGGAATGCGCCATCCTTCGTCGTCGGTGAGATGCCAGTGGAAACGGTTGAATTTGAGGTCGGCCATTTGGTCAAGCAGTTTCCGGATGGTGTCCGGGCTTTGCATGTGGCGTGCGGAGTCGAGCATGAATCCTCTGTATCGGAAGCGGGGCCTGTCTTCGATGGTTCCCTGAGGAATCATGCTGTTGTCATCCAGAAGCTGCTTAAGGGTAGCGGCTGCACGGAGGACTCCCAGCCGACTATGCGCCTCAATGCGGATGAGTTCAGGACTGACTGTGATCTTGTAAGCTTCGGGGTCTCCACCCAGGCTGGCGATGGGGAGCGGGGCGAGTTCCGCCCTAGTGGGAGAATCCCCCAGTTGTTTCCAGTCTTCCTTGCTACGGATGGGAGCGTCGGGAGATTGGCGAGCCCAGGCTGCCAGCGGCCCCAGATCCCTGAATTCGACCATTCCGTCCTGCAATTGGATGGAGGAGGGCAGTGGGATCAATCCCGGCATGTCATTGGGCTGGGAGGCCAGAGAAAAGGGTAGAGTGAGTCCGAAGAACAGGCTGAATGATGCGGAAAGGGGGATATTCATGAGCGGGGAATGAAGCAGAGACGTCGACTGTGGGGAGGATTGAGTAGTTCTTCCGATTCAACCATATTTCTTCCGGAGACGGAAGGATGGATTTGGCTGGAGGTAAAAATTTTGAAAATTCCATCTACCGGATGGACGTTGTTGTCCTCGACAGACGTGATTTTTGTGATTTAGTGGTTTCTATGGAGCAGGCGGAGTTGCTATTCTGCCTCCGTACTCATCATTATTTCACTCTTTTTGTTTTATGATTAAAATAGCTATAGTAGGATACGGCAATATCGGACGGTATGCGGTGGATGCCATTCGCGCTGCCGAAGACATGGAACTTGCAGGCATTGTCCGCCGTCCGGGGAGTGCTCCCGTGCATGGCATCAAGACGGTCGCTTCGATTGAAGAACTGGGCCATGTGGATGTTGCCCTGCTCTGTACGCCAACGCGCAGCGTGGAGGCTACTGCTCTTCCTTTGCTGGAGCAGGGTATTAATACAGTGGACAGTTTTGATATCCACGATCAGATTGTGAACCTGCGCCGTTCCCTTGGCGACAAGGCGATCAAACATGATGCCGTGTCGGTTATTTCGGCCGGGTGGGATCCGGGGACGGACTCTGCGATCCGTACGATGATGATGGCTATGGCTCCCAAGGGAATTACATATACGAACTTCGGTCCGGGTATGAGCATGGGGCACAGCGTGGTTGCACGTTCCAAGGAGGGGGTTGCCGATGCTCTTTCCCTGACG
Organism: Akkermansia sp. N21169; assembly: GCF_029854675.1. Classification (NCBI taxonomy): domain Bacteria; kingdom Pseudomonadati; phylum Verrucomicrobiota; class Verrucomicrobiia; order Verrucomicrobiales; family Akkermansiaceae; genus Akkermansia; species Akkermansia sp. N21169. The sequence continues at coordinate 14,325 of NZ_JARWNC010000023.1, forward strand.
ATCCCGACGGGTTCCGGCGTGCATCGCCGCATGGTGTATGTCGTGGTGAAGGACGGCTTCCAGTTCTCTGATGTGGAAGCGGCCATCAAGTCCGATTCCTACTTCTGCCACGATGAAACGCACGTAATCCAGGTGCCGGATATAGACAGCCTGCGCGATATGGGGCACGGTGTCCTCATGGAACGCAAGGGAGTGTCCGGCGGAACGCAGAACCAGATGCTGAAGTTCGAGATGCGCATCAACAATCCGGCTTTGACGGCCCAGGTGATGGTTGCTTCCGCCCGCGCCAGTACACGGATTCCCTCCGGATGCTATACCCTTCCGGAAATTGCGCCGATGGATTTCCTGCCCGGTGACCGTGAAGACCTGGTTGCCCGGCTGGTTTGATAGAGGCTTTTCGGATGCTATTAAGAATGGCGTCCTCCCATGGATATGGCGGGGACGCCGTTAATGATGAGGCGTGGCCTTTCTTTTTCGCGCTTGCCCGCTGGAAGCAATGCGCGTAATATTTTTGCCACATTTATGAACGCAGTACTATTGTTTTCCGGACAGGGTGCCCAGAAAGTGGGCATGGGCCAGGATCTTTTGAATGCCTATCCTACCGCCAAGGCGGTGATCGAACAGGCGGATGCCGCCCTTGGTGAACCTCTGACCAAGGTGATGTTCGAAGGGCCGAATGAAGAGTTGACCCGTACCTGCAATTGCCAGCCAGCCTTGTACGTTCACGGTCTTGCCTGTCTTGCCGTGTTAAAGGAACTTGTTCCTGCGTTGACTCCGGTTGCCGCAGCCGGACTTTCCCTCGGTGAGTTTACCGCTCATGCCGCAGCCGGTACTTATACGTTTGAAGAAGGTCTCCGGCTTGTCCAAAAGCGCGGTGCGTTTATGGAAGAGGCCTGCAATGCTACCAAGGGCACGATGGCTGCCATGATCGGAGGATCCGACGATGCCGTGACGGCTCTTGCCGCGGAGTGCGATGTGGATGTCGCCAATTTCAATTGTCCGGGACAGACCGTCGTTTCCGGTACGGAAGAAGGAGTAGACAAGGCGATTGCCGGAGCCAAGGCTGCCGGAATCAAGATTGCCAAAAAACTCAATGTAGCCGGAGCCTATCATTCCCGCCTGATGCGGAGCGCTCAAATCAAGCTGGCCGAGGAGCTTGCCCTCGTGAATTTCGGCATGCCCTCCATCCCGGTTTATTGCAATTATGAAGCTCGTCCCGTCGAAAGTTCGGAAGATATTCGTTTGATGCTGGAGAAGCAGGTCTGTGGTTCCGTTCGCTGGACGGCTTCCATGCAGAAGTTGATCGACCAGGGAGAACGCCTGTTTATTGAGCTCGGCCCCGGGAAGACTCTTGCCGGCATGATGGGCCGCATTTGCAAGGAAGCCAGGGTGATCTCCATTGAGGATGTTGAGTCCCTCCAGGCTGCTGTGGAAGAACTGAAAGGCATGTAAATTCCCTCCCTTTATTTATTTCCAAAATCAAAAAACTCCACCTTTGATCCGGGTGGAGTTTTTTTGTGCCCAAATATCGAATTTTAAAAATTATCTTATTTTTTGAATTTATATAAAATATTGATAATTAATCAATTGTGGTAATTTCTTGAGGATCCTGTGCTTCTTTTCTTGGTTCTCTTTTGAGAATGTTATTTTTTGTATGCATCTGTTTTAAATATGGAGGCTGACGGATTTACAATTCGCGTGCAACTTTTTTATGAGGGTTTGATTGCAAACAGTTGTATAATTTTTCATTGGGAATTACTATGAATAGTAGGGTGTATATTCGTAATATGTTTATTATAAGATTATTATAATTTGTTTTAACGAATTGTTTTTTCGTTGCTTGCCGTCTGGGCCGGAGGAAAGGGGGACGAGGTGGTCAGGCCGGGGTATAGGTCCAGCCTTCGTCGCCGTGGTAGATCATGCGGCGGCTCATGCCGCCGTCGGCGGTAACGTTTTCACCCGTAATGAAAGAGGCCTGTGGGGAACAGAGGAAAAGGACGAGGGACGAGATATCGTCCGGCGTTCCGGCACGTCCGGCCGGGTGTTGTTTGTGATCAATGTGTGAGAGGGGGCCGAAGGCTCCTGTGTCGATCCATCCGGGGCTGATTCCGTTGACGCGTATGCCGCGTGAGGCGAGACTCATGGCCATCCCGTGGGTGAGGGCGGAAATTCCTCCTTTGGCGGCAGTGTAACTTTCCGTATCGGCTTGAGACATTACTGACCTGGTGGAGGAAATGTTAACGATGGCTCCTCCCGAGTTGAAGGCATCGCGGAACAACAGAGTGAGCAGGTAGGGGGCGGCAACTCCGACTTTGAGAACATCCAGGAAGTCGTCGTAGGAACATCGGCTTTCCAGTCCGCCGTGACTGACGCAGGCATTGTTAACCAGATAGTCGACGGCTCCGTATTCTTCCAGCACTCGGGAAGCAAACATTTCGAGGTCTTCTCGGCGTGTTGCGTCGGCCGTGATGAAAAGGTGTCCGTTTCCGGGAAGAGAGGCAACCGTTTGGATTCCAGCCGTTTCGTCTTTGTCGAGGATGGCGACTTGGGCTCCGTGGAGGGCGAATGTTTCCGCAATGTTTTTGCCAATGCCTTTTGCTCCACCAGTGACGATGGCGATTTTTCCGGTGAAGCTGTTTTCTGCATGGATCATATGAGCCGTATTAGCACAGATCCTGCCGATGGTGTGAAGGAAAAAATAACAGCGGTTCCGTTTTAGACCGGAACCGCCGATAGAAAAAGCAGGAATGAAGTTTTGTTGTCTTCTTTTATTCGAAAGAGGCGTAGGCGATGTCCGATCGGCGCTGAAAACCATCGAAAGTGACCTTGTCGGTTTCGCTGTGGGCAAGTTTACGAGCTTCGTCGAGGGTGGCTCCCTGAGCGACGACGGCAAGGACGCGTCCTCCGTTGGTAACGTAGCACTGGCGTGCGTCGTCCCATTTGGTGCCGGCATGATAGACGAAGCCTCTGTCTACGTTGTCGAGCCCCAGGATGGCGTCTCCGGAATGGGACGACGCAGGATATCCGGCGGAGGCGAGTACGCAACAGACGCTCCAGCCGTTATCGAAGGAAATGAGCGATGGGGCGAATTCTCCCTGGGCTCCCTTGAGACAGAACTGGGCGAGGTCGCCTTTCAAAAGGGGCATTACGGCTTGGCATTCGGGATCTCCGAAACGGCAGTTGTATTCAATGACTTTGGGGCCGTTCGGCGTCAGCATGAGGCCGAAGTACAGGAAGCCGCGGTAGGGGAGGCCGTCCTGGCGGAGGCCGGCGACCGTCGGGGCGACGATATCGCATTCGATGAGTTCCAGCATGCCGGGGGTGACGAGCTGGCGCGAGGCGACGGCTCCCATGCCTCCGGTGTTGGGACCAAGGTCGTTTTCCTGAAGGCGCTTGTAGTCGCGGGCGGGGCAGAGGATGAGGTAATGGTCGTCTACCAGGGCTCCGAAGATGGAAACTTCCGGACCGGTCAGGAATTCTTCAACCAAAAGACGACCGGGACCGAAACGATTGTCGGTGAAGACTTCCTTGAGGAACTCCTCGGCTGTTGACTCATCCGGGCAGACGGCGACGCCTTTTCCGGCGGCCAGACCGTCGAATTTCAGGACTGTGGGGTAGGTGTTGTTGATGAAGGCCCGGGCTTCTTCAATGTTTGCGGCGACACGAGCCATGCCGGTGGGGATGTTGTGGCGGAGGAGGAAGTCTTTGGCGAATTCCTTGCTGGCTTCCAATTGGGCGCTTTCCTTGACGGGCCCCCAGCAGGGAATACCCGCTTCGCGGCAGCAATTGGCGAGGCCTTCATCTTTGACCAGGTAGCTTTCTTCTCCTGCAACGCAGAGGTCAATGGTGTTGTCCTTCATCCACGCGACGAGTTCATGCATGTCTTTGACCGGAATTGGGGTAGCCAGTTTGTTGATGGCATCGCTTCCCGGGAAACTGAAGATTTCGGGAGAAGAGGGGGAATCCTTGAGTGCTTTGACGAGGGCGTGTTCACGGCCTCCTTTTCCGATCACGGCGATTTTCATACAAGGACGATTATGCAAATTTTATCCTGCCTTCGCAAGCTCTGTGTCCCGTTTTTCCCGAGCTTGATCGGAGAATGCTTTTTGCCTTTCCAAAGCGGAGGGAAAGCTGTTGAATGGGAACATGGCTCAATCATACCGCATTCTCCTGGCAGAAGATGATGAAAATATTCGCAATGTTGTTTCAGATGCTCTTGAAATGGCGGGATATTCCGTGATTGCTTGTGAGGATGGTGCTGTTGCGTGCCGTGCTATCCAGAGCGGAGGAGCGTTTGACCTGGCCTTGCTGGATGTAGGAATGCCCGGTGCGGATGGTTTTGAGGTGCTGGCTCTGATGGGACGGGAATGCCCTGGAGTGCCGGCTATTATGCTGACGGCCCGCAGTGATGAGGAGGACAGGATCCGAGGGCTCAAGCTGGGAGCGGATGATTATGTCGTCAAACCGTTTAGCATCAGGGAACTTTTGGCGCGTATAGAAGCAGTTCTGAGACGTTCTCCGGAACGGCCGAAGGCAGTACGGGAAGTCACGGTGCCGCATGCCCGCCTGAATGCCGTCCGCAAGGCGGTAGAGTTCGACGACGGGACGGAAGCGGTGCTGACGAGCCGTGAATACGATTTGCTGGTTTACCTCGGAACGCACGAGGGGCGGCTGGTGTCGCGCGATGAATTGCTGCGGCGCGTTTGGGATATGGATCCCCGGCTTGTGGAAACCAAGTCTGTGGAGATGACGATTGTCCGCTTGCGCAGCAAGCTGGGGCAGGCAGCCGGGTGCCTGGAGACGGTGCGAGGACAGGGATATTGCTGGAAGACTGGACGAGGGGAATGACCACGGTGAAGAAAGGGCGTCTCTATCTGTTGCTGTTTTGCCTGGTTCCCGTTTTCGGTGTGCTGGCGTGGTTAAGCTGGTCCCTGGTTGCTTCCGAGAATGATCGGGTACAGGACGAGTATGGAAAGAGACTCGGCAGCTGGTCCCGTGCCGTGTCCCGGGAGATGGATGCCCGCATGAGTTCCCTGCTGGCGGCGGAGCAATCCCGGTGGGTTGACCTGCATGAGGCTATTGCCTTGAAGGACGGTGTTTCTTCGGCCCAGGGGGAGCAGGCCCTTTCCAACATGGTTCTGACGGCTTTGGCTCAGGAAAAACCGGCGTATGTCAGGGGATATCTGGTGGTGTTTCCGTCTGGAAAGATTTCTACGCCGGAATCCGATCCGGAATGGCTGGCTGCAGCCGTGGGAAAATCTCATTTGGGGGGATCGCTGTTGCAGGGAATGCGTCGTTTTTCCTCCGAGCGGACTGATGCCAGGTATAGTTCTGCTACGGAAGCGGCAGGTTCGGGTTTTACCGTTTTCTGGCAGGATGGGGATTTATTTGCTCTGCGTCCGGTGATGATGCCGGACGGCATGGGCGCGGAAGGGTTGGTATTCCGCTGGGAGAGATTGAAGGCGATGCTTCTTTCGACGGTGAATCCGATTTTGCCGGGAGGAGATCTGGTTCCGATAGAGGACGGGCAGGGCGGGTTTGTTCTAGGATTCCTGCCGATCAGGTTTCTTCCGGGAGACAGATTGGCCGACGGATATAGTCCGGGCATGTCCGTTCTGCGCTGGACTTTGGCGGGGGCGTGGGTTGTTGCTGTGTTGTCGGCTTCCGGATTGGTGGCTCTTTTGCTGGCGATGATGCGGTTGGAACAACGCCGGGCGGATTTCGTCGCTACGGTGACGCATGAGTTGAGAACCCCCCTGACGTCTATTTCTCTTACCGCGGAGATGCTGGAGGACGGCATGCTGGCTCCGTCCAAGCTGCCGGAGTATTACGCTTCGCTCCGGCGCGAGTGCCGGAGGCTGGAACACATGGTTGAAAATGTCCTGGCCTATGCCCGTCTCCAGAAAGGAGGCGGTCGCCCTATGCGCGATACGGTGAGCGTGGAGGAATTGCTGGAACCGATTGCGGAGCGGATGAAGGAACGCCTGGAGAAGGCCGGATTCGAGTTTTCATGCTCTATTCCCCATGCGGTTCGCATCCGTCTGCTTCGTACGGACGTGCTGGCGGTAGAGCAGATCATGGATAACTTGGTAACCAATACAATCAAGTATGGGAGAGGGGATGCATCGATTGCGTCGGAAGCCCGATTGAATGTACAAGTCGGGGGCGAGTATTTGATGGTGCATTTCCGAGATAACGGTCCGGGAATTTCTTCCAAGAATAGGAAATTGGTGTTCGAACCCTTCCGCCGTTCACGGGAAGCCGAACTGGGACGCAAGCCCGGCGTGGGACTGGGGCTTTCCCTGGCACGTGGCCTGGCACGTTCCCTGGGGGGGGATTTGAAGCTGGAACGGAGCAACTTGTCCGGTGCCGCGTTTCTCCTGACTCTGCCTCTTGGCGCCGGGACGGACTAGACGTACCGTCAACGGTGCAGGAAGTGGAGTCCGAGGTAAACCTTGGGATCCAGGATTTTACCTTGGGCCAATTGATCTGATATCCATTTGTCGATAGTGTCAAGCGGGACATGGTGGACGGTGATGTCTTCGTTGTCGACTCCGCCGCCACTTGATATTTTCGTGAGACCGGTGGCCATGAAAAAGCTGATCATTTCTGTTGTCAGACCGGGCGATGACGGCCCCGTGCAGAGATGAACCATATCGCGTGCCTGGTACCCGGCTTCTTCCAACAGTTCCCGCCGTGCGGAGTTTTCAAGGCTTTCCGGGCCTTCGTCGCCGGAGATACCGGCCGGGAGTCCGATCGTTATGGAATGAAGGGGATACCGGTATTCTTCGACGAGGATGAGTTCCTTCTCCGGAGTGACGGCTATGACCATGACGGCTCCGTTGGCGCGGACTCGTTCAACGTATTCCCAGTGTCCTTCCTTGATAAGACGCAGGAATTTCCCTTCGAACAGGATGCGTGGGGCTTCCGGGTGGTCAGGATTCATGGGATGTCTTATTCGATGAGGGCGGGACCAGATTGTCTTTGCGGAGATTGTCCGACTTGTTGGCTAAAAATTGTTTGCGAGTTCCTTCTGGAAGAGTGGAGAGGTAATCGTCGGCAATCTTTTTGATGAGCGGATGGCTTTCGGAGAACCCGAGTATGCTGGTTCTGGCCGTAAGGCGGTTGGCATCCTGTCCGTCGCCGGATGATGGCTCCGTGGCGTATTGCATGATGTAGCGGATGTATTCTTCCCGTCCCGAGGCAAAGAAAGACTGCCAGCAGAAGGGAACGAGGTCGTAGTTGAAGTCTTTAGCCGGGATTTTTTTCAGATTCTGAGGGGTGAAGAATTGGTCGTCTTCCAAAGACATGATGTTCTGATAGATCCTGCTTACCTCGTTGCCGTCGGTGACTTTGTCATCCAGAATGGCATTGGTTGTCGGCGTGTTGCACATACGCAGGGAGGCGATGAAGACAAGTTGCTGGCGCGGGGGGAGCTTGCCTGCTTCCTCCATCCATTCCGGTACCATGTCGTCGTGGTCCATGAAAAGGCGCGAGACAAAACCGAGGGTGCCCATCATGAAGTCGGATGAGTCCAGGATACCGGCGCGGGATAGTTCCCCGATTTTTTTTGTAAAGCTTTCAGGGTTGGGGTTCTTGTAGTAGTTCATCATCCAGGAGAACACGGCTGTTTGGCGTATAAGTTTCCTGTCTTCCTGCGATAGCACGGTAACCTCCGCATCCGAAGGGGCTTTTTCCCCGGCGGTTGGGGGAGCGGCACAGGCGGAGGGCAGGATGATGGTCGCAAGCAGCAGCAAGGGATGGAACAGTCGCTCGGAGAACATAGTCACAATATCCGCCAATTCCGCAAGAAGTAAAGCGAGAAGGCCGTTCTTGCAAGGCAGTCTAACCCCTTGGATGAAAGCGGTGGTGGATAGAACGCAGAGCGGCATCGTCCACATGGGTGTAGATTTGGGTGGTGGAGATGTCGGCATGACCGAGGAGTTCCTGGATGATGCGCAGATCGGCTCCGTTATGTAGAAGATGGGTAGCGAAGGAATGGCGCAGAAGGTGCGGGTAGACGTGTTCGTCCAATCCTGCGGCTGCGGCGCGTTCGCGGATGATCTGGCGGATTCTTTCGCGTGTGAGTGCCGTCCCCCTGCGAGATAGGAACATGTGACTCCTTGTTTTTTTACCGACGAGTTTCGGGCGGGAGCGTTCCAGGTAGAAGGCGATGGCGGCGGCGGCTTGTTCACCCACGGGGACAAACCGCGTTTTGTCTCCCTTTCCGGTGACGCGCAGAAAACGTTCTCCGGCATCGTAGTGTTCCAGGCGGAGGCTGGTCAGTTCGCTGACTCGGAGTCCGCTGGCGTACAGGAGTTCCAGAATGGCGCGGTCGCGGGCGCCGAGGGGGAGGTTGTCCGGAGAGATACTTTCCAGAAGGATACGGACGGTTTCTTCGTCGAGTGTCTCGGGCAATTGTATTTCAGGTTGCGCGGAATCAAGGAGTGCCGCCGGATCCGTCGGCAGGAAATGCCGCATATGAAGCCAACGGAAGAAGATGCGGACGTGAACCATCTCAACGCGCCTGGTACTGCGCTTGCGGGAACCGTCCGCGAGAAAATCCATGAAATCGACCAGACGGACCAGAGAGATATCCTCCAGAGTGAGGGATTGGCTTTCCATCCATTTTGCGAGGTGTTCCAGGCTTTGAAGGACGGAAAGCTGGTAGGATGTACTTAACCCCCGTTCCGCGGCCAGGAACATTTGGAACTGTTCGATACGTTCTCTCATGGGGGTCTTGGGGGGAGTAGGAGGGGAGGTGTTAATGTCCCCAGCGTCTGGTAATGCCGCCGTAGGTTTCAATGCGGCGGTCACGGAAGAAAGGCCAGATGCGGCGGTGGTCTTCCAAGGCCTTCAGGTCGATGTCGGCATAGAGGATGGTTTCTTCGGAGACGGGAGCCTTGGCAATGATTTGCCCGTAGAAGTCCGAGATGAAAGTTTGTCCCCAGAATTCGCTGTTGCCTTCGGTTCCGACGCGGTTGATGGCGCAGACATAGCATCCGTTGGCGACGGCGTGGCCGCGCTGGACGGTTTCCCAGGCGCAGTGTTGTGCTTCGCCGAGCAAGGGTTTTTCTTCGGGGAGCCAGCCGATGGCGGTGGGGTAGAAGAGGATCTCGGCCCCTTCCAGAGCCGTCAGCCTGGCTGCTTCCGGGTACCACTGGTCCCAGCAGATCAGGACACCTATTGTTCCGAATTTCGTTTTGAATGCCTTGTAGCCCAGGTCGCCGGGCGTGAAGTAGAATTTTTCTTCGAATCCGGGGTCTTGCGGGATGTGCATTTTGCGGTACAGGCCGAGGAAGGAACCGTCTGCGTCGATAACCCAGGCGGTGTTGTGGTAGAGACCGGTGGCGCGTTTTTCAAAGCCGGAAGCGACGATTACGACGCCAAGCTCGGCGGCAAGGCTCTGGTGGGCTTCTGTCAGAGGACCCGGGAGAGGGTCTGCAAGGTCGAAGAACTCGCAGTCTTCCGTCCTGCAGAAGTATTGGGTCGTGAAGAGTTCCTGAGTACAAATGATCTGTGCTCCGTTAGCGGCGGCCTGACGGATGGCATCCTCGGTGCGAGCTTTGTTGACGGCGGGTGATTCGTCTGCGGACAATTGGATGAGAGCGACCTTCGGCATATGTCACGATACCTACACTGCCGCACGGGTTTTTCCAAGCCCGGAAACGGACAAAGACAGAATTTCTCCGTGCCAAACTCCGGGGATCATGGTAAAGCGTCCGCATGATGCAATCCTCTTCACTGCCGACGGATGATGTGGAGTCCATCGATCGCCTGGGAGCGGTTTATGGTGATCTCCGCCGGGAACTTGGCAAGACGATCATCGGCCAGCAACGCGTGCTGGAACTGGTGTCCGTGTCGCTTTTTGCCGGAGGTCATGCCTTGCTGATGGGGGTGCCCGGGCTGGCGAAAACCCTGCTTGTCGGTTCTGTGGCTAAATCTCTTGATTTATCGTTTAACCGCATTCAATTTACGCCGGATCTGATGCCGTCCGACATCACCGGGACGGATATCATCCAGGATGCCGGGCTGGGGGGCAAACGTATGTTCGAATTTGTCAAAGGTCCGGTGTTTTCTCATATTGTGCTGGCGGACGAGATCAACCGTGCACCGGCGAAGACCCAGTCCGCTATGTTGGAGGCCATGCAGGAACACCGGGTGACCGTTATGGGACGCACGTTCGAGCTACCGCGTCCGTTTTTTGTTCTGGCAACCCAGAATCCCATCGAACAGGAGGGAACTTATCCTTTGCCGGAAGCACAGTTGGATCGCTTCATGTTTCTGATCGAGGTGGATTACCCTGGCTTTGACGAGGAATTGCGCATTGCACGGGAAACGACCGGAGGGGAGGTCAAGCCCCCGGCTCCCGTGTTGTCCGGTGAGGAAATCATCTTTTTTCAGCAATTGGTGCGCCGTATTCCTGTGCCGGAACATTGTTATGACTACGTTGTCAAACTGGTCCGTGCCTCCCGTCCAGGGCTGGAAGAGTCACCGGACTGGGTGAAAGAATTTGTCAGCTGGGGGGCAGGGCCTCGTGCCGTCCAATACCTGATCCTCGGTGCGAAGGCACGTGCCGCCTTGCTGGGCAGCTATATGGTGCGACAGGAGGATATTGATGCCATGGCGGAACCGGTGCTGATCCATCGTATTGTAACGAATTTTGCGGCGGAATCCCAGGGATTGACTCCGGCTTTGGTCATTAAACGCCTCATCGGCGAACTGAAGGAGTAATCCTGCATGATGGAACGCTATCTGGATCATGACTGGCTGTCCCGCCTGGGGAACGTTCCCCTGGAGGCCCGCCGAAGTGTGTCCGGATCCGTTTCAGGACGTCATCGGAGCTTGAGTCACGGAGTTTCCGTGGAGTTTGCGGAATACCGTAAATATGTACCCGGGGATGATACTCGCCGATTGGATTGGAAGGCTTATGCACGTTCCGACCGATATTATGTCAAAGAGTATGAGTCGGATACGAATCTTCGTGCTATGTTCGTGATCGACGTGTCCGGGTCGATGGCTTTCCCTGGTCCGGGAAGCAAGCCGTCGAAATATGAGAAAGCCTGTTGCATGGCGGCTAATCTGGCCAGCCTTGCTATTCGTCAGGGAGATGCCGTGGGCGCTTGTTTCGCGGGAGCCGGAAGCCAGGAAGGTTCTTTGCGGCTCTACATGGCTCCGTCGCGGCGTCCGGTACAGCTACGGACAGTGATGGAGCAGATGGCCGGCATTCAACCGGAGGGAAGGACGACTCTGGCCCGTTCCCTCCACGAGTTGGCGGAACGGATGCCGGCGCGAGGATTGGTTGTGGTCTTTTCGGATTTGTACGAGGAGGCGGTAGCATTGAAAAATGCGCTCCGTCATTTGTCATTTAAAAAGCACGATTTGGCCGTGTTCCATTTCGTCGATGCCGTAGAGCGAAATCTGGACATTGATTGTCCGACCCGATTTGTGGATATGGAAGGCAGGATGGCGTTGATGACGGAGCCGGATCTGATCCGCGGCGAGTACGCTTCCATGATGCAGGATTTTATGAAGGCATGTTCACGCGCTTGTACTGATGTGCATGCGGATTACAATGTCGTGTCTTCCGAGTCTCCCTGGCAGGATACCCTGACGGCTTTCCTGATGAGCCGCACCGGCCAGTTGTGAACTGTGAGCGACCGGAAAAGAGAACAGGCGCGAGTTCCCTGTGTCAGGGAAAATCGCGCCTGTTCCTGAAAAGGAATCACGGGGGGGGTTAGTGTCCCGCCTTCTTAGCAGCTTCTTTTGCCGCTTTTGCCGCGATTTTGGCTTTTTCTTCCTCAGAGAGGATTCTTGGGAAGACAGGGATAGCTTCTTCGCAGACGTTGTGTTCGTCGGGCAGGAGACCCCAGCGGAGATCTGCAGGAGTGAGGCCCGTGTAGATTTCCGTGGCGTTGATCTGTCCCAGGATGCGTTCGGTGGCTTCCGGCAGGACGCAGGAGAGCAGAACGGCGGATTGGGCGCAGCATTCGATCACATGGCGTAGCACGCAGTTGATGCGCGCTGCCTGGGTTTCGTCCTTGGCAAGCTCCCAGGGAGCCTGTTGCTGGAGGTATACGTTGCAAGCGGTCAAGTGGGCATTGAGGGCAGCCAGGGCCTTGGATGTCTGGTTGTCATCCATCAGGGTGCCGAATTGTGCCACGGTGTCCGCCATGGACTTGCGGAGTGAGGCGGAGAGCTCGTCATCGTAGTCTCCAACGGCTGTCAAAGAGGCAGCCTGGTACTTCCTGGTCATGGCGAGCGTGCGGTTGCAGAGGTTGCCGAAGGTGTTGGCCAACTCGGTGTTGTAGAGCATGACGAGGCGGTCCGCATCGAAGTCGGAGTCGTAGCCGCTTACGATATCACGGACGAGGTAGTAGCGCAGAGCTTCTTTTCCGAAGGCATCGATGAGGACATTGGGGTCAACGACATTACCGATGGACTTGGACATTTTTTCACCATTGATGTTCCACCATCCGTGGACGAGGAGCGAGGGCATTTGCTCATCGCTGAATCCCATGGCATGGAGCATAGCTGGCCAGTAGATTCCGTGGGCGGGCACCAGAATATCCTTGCCGATGACTTCGCAGTCGGCGGGCCACAGCTTGTCGAAGTCAGGCAGATCGCTGCCGGGTTCCTTGAGGTAGCCGGCGAAGGAGATGTAGTTGATCAGGGCGTCGAACCAAACGTAGGTGACGAAATCCGGATCAAAGGGGATTTCGATACCCCAGGCCAGACGGGTCTTGGGGCGAGAAATGCAAAGATCGTATTCGAAAGCATCGTTGATAGCATTGATGACGGCCTTCTTGCGGAAATCCGGCAAGACGAACGTATCGGAAGATGTGATAAAATCCTGTAACCACTGGGCATACTTCGTGAGACTGAAGTACCAGTTTTCTTCTTCAATTTCAACGACTTCTCCCCATTCTTCCCCGAAGCTGCCGTCTTCCTTGCGTTCCTTGTCGGTCAGGAATTGTTCCTGTCGAACGGAATAGAATCCCTTGTATGCCTTTTTGTAGAGGTCTCCCTTTTCGTAGAGGTTGGTCAGGATTTTCTGGACGCAGGCGATGTGACGGGGATCGCTGGTGGCGGCCCATCCATCGTATTGGAGGCCGAGCCGGAGCCAGAGGTCTTTGAATTTTTCCGTCATTTCATTGGCGTGCTGTTCGGGGCTGATTCCCCGTTTTTCCGCCGTTTGCTGAACTTTTTGTCCATGCTGGTCCACGCCGGTCAGGAAGAAGACTTCCTCTCCCTTCAATCGGTGCCAGCGAGCCAAAACATCCGACAATACTTTTTCATAGGCGTGCCCGATGTGGGGCGGCGCATTCGTGTAGTCAATTGCCGTGGTGATATAATACATGCCGAGGACTCTAGAAGCATGGACGGTTCTTTGCAAGACTTAACAAATTCTCCGGACGATTCCCGATATGACCAGTAGCCTTATACGGGGTATTTTTGATTTTATTCGACATTCGTATTCCCTCTTTGAACGTTATGATTGCCAAATAAGTCGTAATGGCATAGATAGAACAATAATCATGAAATCATTCCTACCATTCGCCGTAGCTGTCGCATGCATCGCTCCCGCTTTTGCCGCTGACGGCTGGTTGTCCGATTTGGACGAAGCCAAAAAGGCAGCTGCCGAACAGAATAAAAATATTTTAATCGAATTTACCGGTTCCGACTGGTGCCCTCCCTGCATGGCTCTCAAAAAGAACGTCATGAGCAAGGAAGAGTTCACGGGGCCTGCTTCGGAACAATTCGTTCTGCTGGAACTGGACTATCCCAGACAGAAAGAACAATCGGCTGAAGTGAAGGCCAAGAACCAGGCTCTTGCCCAGAAGTATGGCATTGAAGGATTCCCGACGGTCGTGTTCGCCGATGCCAAGGGTGTTCCCTTCGGTTCATTTGTCGGTGGTCGTGACATGAATAGTGTCAAGAAGGCTATGTCCGATGCTTTGAAAGCCAAGGTGGACATTGACAAGGCAATGGCGGAAGCCGGCAAATCTGAGGGGGAAGCCAAGATCAAGGCTCTCGGTCAGGTGCTGAAGCTGGCTCCCAAGGAATATGCGGATACCTTCTATGGCGACGTGAAAAAGGAACTCCTCGAATTGGACAAGGATGATGTTTCCGGTCTTCGCGCTGCGGATGCCCTTGCCAAGAAATTGCAGGAACAGGAAGTTGCCTTGATGAATGCAATGAATGGCCTTGGTAGAGATGCCTCCCCGGCAGAAATAACGAAGGCTCTGGACAAATTTGCCGAAACGGAAGGCCTCCTTCCCGAAACCAAGCAGAAGATCGGCTATTACCGTTTCCAGAGTCTGATGGGAGAAGGCAAGCTTGACGAAGCCATCGCCGTGATGGACGAAGCTATCAAACTATCCCCGGAGAGCGAACCTGCCCAAATGATGTCCAGCATGAAGGATTTCATCAGCAAGAATAAGGAACAAATCCTGAAGAAAATCCAGGAAGACAAGGCTGCCAGACAGGGACAGCCTGCAGAGGACAAGAAATAACAATTGTTTGTTCTCCGGGAGGCTGTTTCAGTTATTCCCCGGAATTTGGAAAGGCTGTCGGCAAAAACCGGCAGCCTTTTTCGTTGAGTTGAACGTGGAATCTAGCAGGTATGTTCCCATAGGATGCGGGTACCTATGCCGATGAGAACGAGTCCGGCCAGAATGCCGAGGAGTCGTGTGGGAAGGCGGTGCAAATATCCTGCGGAGAGAAATCCGGTGACTGCGCACATGAAGGTGACAAGACCGATGACGGTGGCCGGGATGAGTGATGCCGCCGGAAATAGAGAGAGCGCGGCTGATTGACCCGGTGTCAAACAGGGCTGGGTACTGAGGAGGAAGATACTTCCGCCGGCGACGAGGGCATCAATGCTGGTGGCGATGCCGATGGCAAACAGTGTGGCTATGGAAATGAGACCGGAAGATTCGTCGCGGATGTCGTCTTCATCGTCGGATGAATTCCGGGATTCCTGAATGACTTTCAGGCCGAGAAGGAGGAATACGCCGAAGGCGATCCAGTGATCCCATGATTCTATGATACCGCGGAGAGATTCGTTGCGGTAGGCGCCGGAAATGAGAGCAAATCCGATGACGGGCATTAAGAATTGACCGCAACCCGTGGTTGTACCCAGGCGCAGAGCATTGCCCAGGCGATGTCTCTTCATGATCAAACCGTAGGAGAAGGAGACGACGAAGGCATCCATGGCGAGAGCCAGGGCTAGCAGGATAATTTCCAGAAAATTCATGAGAGGCAGGTGTGGGAGTAATCCGGATAGAGGAGGGGAAGTTAGTCGACTTCCGGAATCGGAGTGTTATCATGTTCGTCCAGGTGGTGGTTCCAGAGGTAGTGCCGGGTATCGGCGACGATGACTCCGGAAAGGCCGATCAGGCTGATGAGGTTGGGGATGCACATGAGGGCATTGGCGCAGTCGGCGAAATTCCATACCATCTCGACTTTGGCGATGCAACCGACGAAAACGAGGATAACCCAGACGATGCGGTAGGGAAAAACGGATTTGATGTCGACGAGGTATTCCATAGCTTTTTCTCCGAAATAGGACCATCCCAGAAGAGTGGAGATGACGAAGGTCAGCAAGCTGACGGTCAGGAGTGGCATGCCGATGTAGGGTATTTTTGAAAAAGCGCTAAATGTAAGTGTTTTGCCATCGGTGAACGAGATGTCCGGATGGGCGATGACGCTCGTTGTGATGACAATGCCTGTCAAGGCGCAGATGATGACCGTGTCCCAGAACGGTCCGGTGGAGGAGATGAGAGCCTGGCGGACGGAATTGGCTGTTTTAGCCGCAGCCGAGGCAATCGGAGCCGAACCCAGACCGGCCTCGTTGGAGAAGAGGCCACGCGATACCCCGGCGCGCATGGCCATCATCAACGTTGCTCCTGCGAATCCTCCTTCGACGGCTTCCCCGCTGAAGGCGGATTCCAGAATGAGACTGATGGCCGGCAGAACGTGGTGGGACTGCATGATCAGGATGAACAGACACCCTCCGATGTAAAAAACAGCCATCAGGGGAACCATCAGGGCGCATGTCCGACCAATGCTCTTGATACCTCCCAGCATGACCAGACCGGTCAGGACAGTGAGGACTGAGGCAGAAAGCCAGGTGGGAATGGCCCATGTTTCATTCAGCAGGGTTGCTGCCGCGTTACCCTGGGTCACGTTGCCGATACCGAAGGCGGCGATAGCAGTCAGAATGGCGAAGACGATACCGAGGGATTTGGAGTGCATCCCGCGCTCAAGGACGTACATGGGACCTCCCATCATTTGTCCGTCACTGCTGCGGACTCGGTACCTGATGGCCAGCAATCCTTCTCCGTACCGAGTGGCCATGCCCAGGATTCCGGTGATCCAGCACCAGAAGACGGCACCCGGTCCTCCGATGGAGATGGCAAGGGCGACTCCGATAATGTTGCCCGTGCCGACAGTGGCTGCCAGGGCGATCATCAGAGCGCTGAACTGGGAGATGTCCCCTTCCTTATTGGCTTCATCACGGGAAAAATACATTTTGAGTGCCGTGACGAGATGTCTTTGCGGGAATTTGAGGCGGATGGTGAGGAAGATGTGCGTGCCGAGCAGGAGGGTTAGCAAGGGCCATCCCCAGAGGAAGGAACTTAGAGAGGTAAAGGCATTGTTGAGGGCGTCGATCATGAGCGGGTTCGTTTCATCTACATGTTTCAGTGAGTTGCGGCAAGCACCTTTCCCCGGATATCGGAAAAATCCGTCTTGCCGGGTGGGCGCCGGAAAGGTAGTTTAAGGCGACTATGATTCGTCGTGCGTGTTCTTTGCTGGGCAAGTCTGTTCTGTTTTTGACTGGCTTATTGCTGGCTGTCTGGTGTGCAGGCATTGTCTATTACATGATTCCCGGAGGGGGGGGCTTGGTGTGGCTTTTTGCGGCGGATTCCGTGGTTTTGTTTTTTTTACGCAAGAAGTTTCGCTGGGCTATGCCTGTGTTTTGGTGCTTTCTGGGCGGGCTTCTCGGTTTTTATGCCTTGTACCCGGCCTCGAATGACGGGGAGTGGCAGGATCCGTGGGGAAGATTGCCCCGAGTAGTGTGGGATGGGCCGGATACGGCGACGGTGGAGAATGTGAGGGATTTTTCCTACATTTCTCCCAATGAATATAAGGTATGTTACCGGACAGAGACATTTCGCCTTAACGATGTGAGGACACTTGATTTTGCCGTGTCTCACTGGGATGGTTTGGAGATGGTGGCGCATACGATGCTTTCCTTCGGGTTTAGCGATGGCCGTTATCTTGCCATTTCAGCCGAGACGCGATTGCCGAAGGGCGTGGAGCAGGGCAGTATTCCCGGATTGTTCAAGCAATTCAACCTGATGTACATCCCGGCTACGGAACGGGATCTATTTGCCCTGCGTACCAATTTCCGCAAGGAAGACTTATATCTTTATCGGTTGAATTTAAAGCCGGAGCAAATCCGGGGCGTCTTGGTGGAGTTTCTCAAGCTTCTTCAGGATCAGAATGAGTCTCCGGAATTCTACAATACGCTGACTAACAATTGCACGACGGCTCTTCTCCCTCCATTCCGGCAGACCCTCAAGAGGAACAGATACGAATCTTCCCCCATCCTCAATGGTTTGAGTGACCGTCATGCCTTTGATGCCGGCAGTTTGCTGCATGATCCCGGAGAAACCTTCGAGGAACTCAAGAAGCGTTCCCGGGTGCCTCAAGGGTGCGAGGCGGATGACTTGAGTGATTATTCCAACGAGATCCGCCGGGAAACGGGTATTGAATGACGTCTTCGACCGATATATAAAAAGAACCGGAGGAAGTTTGGCTTTTCCGGTTCTTTGATCGTGTCGAATTGATCCGAGATCGTTTCTCAGGAGATGATGATGAATTTTTCCACTTTGGTTCCACAAAGAGGGCAGGCGGTCATGTCTTCTACGGTGCTGAACGTATCGCCGCAAAGGGGGCATATCCAGTACCGGGTGGGCAATTCTGCGGGTTTGCCGGCCTGCAGGGCTTCCAAGGCGATTCCGTAGAACTTGGCGTGTTCCTTTTCCGTATCGTTGGCCCAGACGAAGGTGCGTACGGCGGCTTTTTCTCCGGCAGCTTCCGCTTCGGCGATGAATTCGGGATACATGACTTCGAATTCATGGGTTTCTCCGGCTATGGCAGCCTTGAGGTTTTCAATAGTTGTGCCGGCTTTGATCTGGATATCAAAGGGTTCCATGGCACCTCCGAGTTTCACGAGCACTTTGTTATGATTGGCCGCGTGGATGGATTCCGCACGCGAAGCTGCTTCGAACAACTTCTGGATCAGTGGATACCCTTCCTGAGCGGCAATGGCTGCATAGGCTGCGTAAGTGGCGGATGCGGTGGTTTCTCCGATGATTGCTGCTTTGAGATTTTCGAGTGTTTTGCTCATTGCTTATTTTTTATAATCATTATTGAAATATAGCAATCCAATTGTTTCCGGGCATTAGATTTTTTTGGATTGCCAGTTTCCTCTTCTGAGGTAAATCCAAGCCATTGGGATGAGAGCAAAGCTGTAGATAGGGTCTGTAAGCCAGCAAATGGCGACGTCGGATCTAAGTTTGATAACGATGACGTAGATGGCCAGCAGGTAGATGGAAAGACAGATGAGTTCCATGAAGAAAGCCGTTCGCGTATTACCGGTACCCGAGACGGCACTGAACAGGATGAATGCCGGTACGACGAAGATGATGGTTGCTGCCATAACACGGATGACGGGAATGCTTTCTTGTGCTAGTTCAAGGTTGTTGGTGAAGAATCCGGAGACTAGTCCGGGGAATAGCAGGCAGAATGCGATCAGGGGTAGAATGAACAAGGAGGCCATTTTAATGCATTTGGTGCAGATAGGGAAGATGTCGTTGCTTCTTCCGGCTCCGATGCTGTTACTGACGAGGGTGCTTGTCGTGGAGGCAAAGGAACTGACGATCATGTAGAAGACGGTGGCAGCGGTGCGCGTAATGTTAACCAGCGCCAGAGGGCGCTCTCCGAGATGTTCGATGGAGAGGAAAAAGATGAACCACATCGACATGGAAACGAAGTTCTGCACCATCATCCATGAAGAAATGGCAAGTATGCCTTTTAACAGACGCGGACGGAACCGGAAGGCATATGTGAAACCGTATTTCTCCAAATCTGTTTTCTTCCATGTATAAATGAAAAAGAATATGAGGGAGACGAGTTCCGAGATCGAGGATGCGATGGCAGCCCCGGCAATGCCGAGACGGGGAAAACCGAAATGTCCGAAGATGAGGGTATAGTTCAGCAGGACGTTGGCACCGACCATGATGAGCGAATTGGATGTCAGGACGCTGGTCCGGGTGATTCCTACGTAGAATGAGCGGAACATGATGGCGATGAAGGCGAAGAAGAATCCGTAGATACGCCAGTTCAGGTATTCCAGAGATGCATGGTAGATGGCGTCCGATTCGATGATGGAACGTAGAATGCCCGGCGTCCATATGCGGGAAATAGTGAACATGACGGCTGCCATGACGACCATGAAAAAGGCTCCCTGTACCATGACGGGGCCGATTTGGCGATAACGGCCTTCTCCGTTTCTCCTCCCCATGATAATTTGGGCTCCGATGCCGAATCCGAACGCAACCACGAACATGGCGAGATAGTAAACGCCTGCAATGGCGGATGCTCCAAGCTCGACTTCCCCGTATCGGCCAAGGAACATGGTATCCGTGATACCGATCATTTGCTCCATCAGGAGGCTGATGAGGATGGGGTAGGTCACGGACCAGATGTGTTTGTAGGAAACGTTGTTCATACGAAGGTGCTGCGGGTGATGATAAAAAATGCCGGATCAAGTTCCGGCGGGTCGGGTATTGTCCGAATTTGCGAAATGATAGTCAAGTATGGCGTAAAGCGGAACCGTGTCATGTATATGAAGAGATTTTGATAAAAAAGCACCCCGCTCCGGATGTGGACCGGAACGGGGTGACTGTGAAAGTAGAGTGTATTTCTTTTTTAGTGAGTGGTATTGCCAAGTTCGGCATCCATGGCGCGGTTCACTTCTTCATGCAGGCTGTGCTTGCGTGTGAAGAAGAAGACGCAGGCCGGAGCGATACAGATGGAAGCGTATGTGCCGATGAGGATACCGACAAGAATGGTGAACGAGAAGTCTTGCATGGCGGGACCGCCAAAGAAGTAGAGGCAGATAACCGTGCTCAATGTGGCTCCAGACGTCAGAATGGTACGGGACAGAGTGAAGTTGATGGCATCGTTCATCATTGCCTTTTCGTCCTTGTCGGGATCGGCAAAACGGATTTGTTCCCGGATACGGTCGAAAATAACAATGGTATCGTTAACGGCATACCCCGCAATAGTAAGAATGGCGCCGACGTGGATGATGTTCAACTGTTCACCGGAGATGATGACGACTCCGAGGACGAGGATAACATCGTGCAAGATAGCGACCACGGCGGCCAGAGCAAACGACCATTCGAAACGGACGGCCATGTAGAGCATGATGCCGATGAGGCCGGCTATGATAGCCCACATGGAACTGTTGAGGAATTCTTCACCGAGGATGGGGCCGACCATGTCTACGCTTGGACCGGAGGTTTTGACAATCTGCGGAACCTCCTTCTGCACGGCCTGGGTGATTTTTGCAATGTCATCCTGATTGGCGGCGCAGCGAATAATGATGGAATCTCCTGTCGGCGTGGTGAACTCCTGCACGGTTGTCGTCTGGCTCAAGGTCAGTTTGGCAATGATTTTTTCAACATCCTTGAAATCGGTCTTGACCCCGTCGGGAATATCGTAGGTGATCGAAGTACCTCCCGTGAAGTCGATGCCGAGGCATTTGTCCTTCTGGACGACGGCAGCGACGAAACTGGCGACGATGCACGTGACGGAGATGGTCATGAAGATTTTACGCTTGGAAAGGAAGTCGAACTTCTTCATGCGCTTGAAGACGTTGAGGAACTGCATGTTGTGGAGCAATCCCGTCTTTTCCATCCAATAGAAGAGCACACGGGTGACGACGATGGCGCCGATCATTGACGAGAGAATACCGATGATGAGGGTCACGGCAAATCCCTTGATGGTACCGCTGGCCATGAAGAAAAGGATGACGGCGGTGATGAGCGATGTAATGTTGGAGTCGAAAATGGCGGAGAATGCCTTTTCATACGATTTGCGAAGAGCATAGCCAAAGCTGTTGCCCTTTTCCTTTTCTTCCCGCAATCGTTCGTTGATGAGCACATTGGCGTCAACGGCCATACCGAGTGTCAGTACGATACCGGCAATGCCCGGCAGGGTCAGTACGAATCCGAAGAGGGACATGAGGCCCAACAGGATCAGGGCGTTGATGGTCAGGCCGACCATGGCGACGATGCCGGCGAAACGATAGTAGATGGCGACAAGGAGGAAACAGATGAGAAGTCCTGCTACACCGGCCCATTCACTTTGTACGAGGGCTGCCTTGCCGAGGGAGGCGGATACCTGGCGTTGTTCAAGGATCTTCAGTTCGTTGGAGAGGGGGTTTGTCAGGGTTTTGGCGAGTTGTTCGGCTTCCCCGGGTTTATCGAGTCCGCTGATGCTGAAATCCTTGGAAAGGTTAGCCTGGACGACGGGCGCACTGATGACGCGACCGTCGAGAACGATGGCAAGACGGTCTACCCCTTTTTTCATTTTGAGGGTGGCATTCCATAGTTTTTCAGCTCCGTCATTGCTAAGAGTTACGCCGATGTACCCCTTCTGGGCGTAGTTGGGATGGGCGCTTTTGATGTCCTTGCCGGTGAGCAGGGGAAGTTTGGTGAGGAAGAATTTTTCGTGAAAAACCTTGCCGGATTCACTGGTGAATTCGTAGTCGTAGAGTTGGTAGCCGGGGACGCGTTCGATACCTTCGCTGATGAGGCGATGGTTGTCCGGGTGGACGGGAAGAATCTCCAAGTGGGCGATTTTAGTGATGATTTCGCGCTGTTTCTTGATTTTTTCCGGGTCCGTTTCCGGGATCTGGATTTGAATTTTATCCTGACCCTGAGGCATGACTGTCACTTCGTTGGCACCGGAAGCGTTCAATCGTTCATTGATGGTCAGGCAAGCCTGTTCCATGGCCTGGGAGGAGAGAGGCTCCGGTTTGCCGTCGATGATGTTGGGTTGAACCTGGAGCGTGAAGGAGACGCCGCCGTCGATATCGATGCCGTACCGGATGCCGGAGGTCATCAGGGAAAAAAGGGAGAAGGCGGAGATGCCAATGATGAAGAGGGTGCCGGAGTTCCTCTTCATTTTGTCATCATCGGAACTCAGATACCAGAAGAAGAGCCCTAGAAGAGCCATGCCAGCGATGAAGATAAAAAGGGGATCGCTGAAGCAGTTGAAGATAAAATTGAAAAAGGGATTTCCCCCATAAAGGGCGGCATCCGCGTTCTGTGGAGATTGTGCCAACAAATTCATGAACAGGTATCAGTTGAGAGTATGGGGAAGGATTGTCTCCGTTTTGTTCACTAGGTCAAGCGCGCTTTGTGTTAACCGTCCGTGACGGTTATGAATTTTCACGGATGAAACGGAGAATGGATAGGGTAGATTGAAATGGGGATCTTCTGGGAATGGTTGTCAATCAACGTCGGCAACAAGAGGAAAATGAGCAGAAAGAGGGTAGTCGTTCACCTGGATGAGTTCCACTCCATACATGGCGGCGATGGCGGGGGCGTCGGATTTGGCATAGGGTTCGGCGTAGTAAATTGTTTTGACTCCGTGGGCGCACAGGGCTTGCATGCAGGACGTACAGGGCATGGTTGTGCAGGCGACGATTTTAGCTTCTCCACGGCGTATGAGGCTGCAGAGGTTGATTTCTGCGTGGAGCATGTATTTTTGGCGTCCTTCGCGGCTGCTCCAGAATTCGTCTGTGGCTTTGAAGCCGGGGAAGAGACCGTTGTAGGCGGTTCCGATGACGCGGTTGTCGGCATCAAGGGCTGCCGCGCCGACTTTCCGATAGGGATCTTCGGAGCGCAGGGCGGCTGCGTGAGCCAAGGTCATGACGTATTGGTCGATGGGCAATCTTTTTTGATGTTCCATGGGGGGGAATAGGTGGAGACTCATGAATCCTTGGAATCACTCTGCAATTCTGCGAGGAATCCCGATTCATCAAGGTAGGTGTTAGGCGGAAGGGAGTAGGGTTCCTTGAGGGATGGCCCCATGATTTCAGAGGCATTGCTACTGGTCTGGTAGAATCCCGGCAGGAGACGGCCGAGGGTACGCGGCCTCATACCCAATTGGACGGTACCGTCGTCCAGTTTGAACACGCCGTGGCACATGGACATGGAGATGACGCAGCCTTTGTCGGAACAGAAACAGGGTTTCCATGTCGTGTTGGGCAGAGTAAGACTGGGCTTGTTGCTGAAGTCGTAGAACTGGAGCCTCCTGGGAGGAACAAGATCGTAAAGTCTTTTGCGCAGATGAAATCCTCCGGCTATTTGGCGGATGAAGGCCGGGATGGAGGAATCGTGGTCGTTGAGCAGGTAGACCGGCGTGTTGGTCAGAATGGGCCAGAAGATAGCGACGACCGCTTCCTGGTTTTCTCCGTTGCCAACAGTTGTCAACATGGTTTCCCCTGGCAGGAAGGAGTTGACGCGGTCAATTTGCTGAGCGTTGATCCACAACCTGTTGAGGTTGTCTCTGTCACCACAGCAGTCGATGAACTGCCGTACCCAGTCCGTGAGGACTCCCTTGTCCGGAGGAGCGCTCTCGTTGATGAGGTAGTGGGCTATGTCATTGCCTGTCAGTTCTCCGGTGTTGGATGTAACGAGCATGTCCGTGCCGATATTCTCCAGATGTGCCAGAATGCTGTTGCGCCCGATATGGGCGGAGACGTCGAGGCAATCCGCCGAAAGTCTGCGGAGGACATTGATGGCTTGGACGGATGTGACTGTCTGAGGATCGAGAGGTTCTCCGATGGCTGCTGTGAAACGGTAGGGAATTTGCCGGGGTTTCTTGGAGAAGAAACGGTTCCCGGAATAGGAAAAAACGCTGCCCCACAAGCCGTCCATGTAGATTGGGACGATCGGGCAGTGGGATTTGCGTGCCATCAGCTCCAGGCCGCGCCGGGCGGCACAGAGGGTACCGGTACGGGTGAGCTGGCCTTCGGGAAAGATGCAGATAACTTCACCGTCTTTGAGCGCCTGGATCGCTTTGGATAGGGCTTCACGTGGCTTGCGGGAAGAGATGGGAAGACAGTTGAAGAGTTCCAGTAGCCAGCCGAGCCAGCGCAAAGTGACGAATTCCTCTGCAACGATGAAGCGGATGGGACGTGGAAAAACCATGGAGAGGAACAGGGCGTCTCCATAGGTCACATGGTTGGATATGATGATGACTCCCCCGTATTCAGGGATGTTGTTTTGCCCCATGATGCGGGCGCGGTACACGAAACGCATGCCCCAGAGGCCGATCATGCGGATGAATTCCCGGGGGATGAGGCGCAGAGCGACGATGGTAATGCCCAGACCGAGGAAGGAGAGGACGATGAATTGTTGCTGGATGGGGATAAATTCCTTCATCACCATTTGGAAACCGACTGCAATGAGTCCCATGAGCATGTCCAGGAGGTTGCCGGCGGCGATGACGTTGCCTCGTGACGAAGGCTCACAGTTGTCCTGCAGGTAAGCGTTCAGCGGGACGAGGTAGGCTGAGGCGAAGGCACCGGTGATAGAGAAGCCGAGGTTGCTTCCCAGCGTCATAGGCTCGAAGAAGGAGGTAAAGATACAGCCGGCGGTCAAACCGATGGCTCCCAAGGGGATGAGGCCCAATTCGATTTTTTTATGGCAGATGATGGAGGCGATGACTCCGCCGACGATGACTCCTCCGCTAAGCCACGCCATGAGGATGGCTGCAACCCACCCGAAACCTACATCGCCGCTGGTGACGTCCTTGGCTATTTGGATGGTGATAAGAATAAGGACGCCGGCAAGGAACCAGAAATAGGAAATGCCGATTTCGCTCAAACGGAGATTACGCTGGCGCCAGAGGAATTTAATCTGTAGGAAGTGTTCGTAGAAAAGGCTGATCTTGAAGGGCTTTTTCTGGGTGACAGGATAGCGGGGCAGGAAGAGGGAGGCAATGGCGACGGGAACGGCGACGAGAATCATGATCATCGTCGGATAGGCGGCGGCATGCCAACCGTCACCGGTACTTTGGAGCAGTTCGTCGAACCAGATAAAAATACCGATTTGCGCTGCCAGAATTGAGAAGATGATGCTCATTTCCACGATTCCGGAGGCGAAGCCCAGCTGGCGGGATCCGACCATGTCTTTGACGATACCCTTCCGGGCCGGACTCAGGATAGTGGCCTGGATGGCGAAAATGCAGAACCACAGGATAGCCCCGTATATGTCGTGTGCCACGAAGCAGTGCCACATGAGGGCCATAACTCCGATTTGCAGGAACGTCATGAACTGAATGATGCGCGCTTTGCAGAAGCAATCTGCCAGCCAGCCCACCAGGGGGGAAAACAGCAGGTAGGGAAGGCCGATAATAGCCCCCAGGGCATATTCCATGTTCCCGGCTTCGTTCCAAAGCCAGGCCGCTAGGGGGATCAGCAGGAATTGGGCCGCTTTTTCGTTGAAAGCATTCTGGGACTGAATCAGAATGAGCGACGAAAAGCTTAACCATTCTTTACGGCTGGGCGTTTTAGTCGCATGAAGATCTTCTTCCATGTGGCGTTCAGGTTATCACGATTTTATCAATAGGAAAGAGCAAATGACTGCCCCGGTCTGACGCCGGAGGCTGACGGCATATGAAAAATCCCCCCGTGGCGTGCGCTGGCGGGGGGATTTGTTCATGAGGGGAATACCCCCATTGACGGGATCAATGCTTTAGAACGGAATATCGTCGTCGTCTCCGAAATCGTCGACGGGGCCTTGGGCTGACTGGGGTGGATATCCGGGATTGCCGCTGCGGGGGGCACTGTAGTTGCTGCCTCCCTGCTGCTGGTAACCGCCGGATTGTTGACGGGGGGCGGAGGAATCTCCGGATCCGCCGCCGCGGGGAAACAGCTGGAGGTTTTCCCCGATAACACGGAGTTTTGTGCGTTTTTGTCCGCTTTGACGGTCTTCCCAGGAGTCGAGCTGGAGGCGTCCTTCGATGAAGACACCCTGGCCTTTTTTCAAATAGGTGCAGGCGATTTCCGCCTGGCGGTTCCAGAGAGTGATGTCCACAAAAGTCGTTTCTTCCTGACGGTCGTTGTTTTCGGGAGTTCCTGCAAAATACCTGTTGATGGCAAGGCGGATGTCTGTAACGGCTGTCCCTTTGGGAGTAGTACGGAGTTCGGGATCTGCTGTCAGGTTCCCCATCAGGAATACTTTATTGAGATTGGCCATGGTAGGATGGGATGTGAAGGAAAATATCGGGTGTAGAATGGGTATCCGTTTATGATAATGCAACGGATACGTTGTGCTTTATCAGGGAATTTTTACATAATTACAATCAAAAAACAGGACAGTCGGAAAGGCGTGGCCGCATCGCCTGACGCGACGGATGGAAAAACGGGTTACAATCCGTAGGTTTGCTTGGTGTCTCCGTAGAAGAATTTTTTGAGGGCATCGGGCATAAGTTTCCGGATGCTGCCTTCCTGCATGGGACGGAGGACGGCGTAGCAATGGTTGTCGTGGCCGATGACTTTGGCCATTTTGAATCCGGCGAAGTCCTTGACGGGCTGGTCGTCGCGCTTCAGTTTGCCTTCCTTGAGGAGGGCGTCGAAGAAGGCTTCGGCTTCGTAGGTCTGTGACAGGGAGGCTCCGGTATCGTCCAGGCGGACAATGAGAGCGCCTCCGTCTCCGATGAAGTTGACGCCAGCATGTCCCATGTCGGCGGCGGATAGTTTATGGGAGGATATACCGAAGAGCAGGGAGCCGCGGCCCGTCAGGCGGATTTCCCCCGCTTTGGCCGTGGAGCCGATTGTGTACAATCCGCTGAAAACCCATGTTGTAAAGCGGCCGGCAACGGCTTCTGTCCGGACGATGCCGTTGCGGATGGTGAGGGAGGAAAGAGGGTTCTCCATGCGGATGTGGTGAGCCAGGAGCATTCCCTCATTGACTTTGACTGTGGCGATGTGGGCGGCGGGGTTGACGATGTCTCCCTTGCCGAAGAGGCCTTTGCCGCTGTTGATGATAAGAACTCCGTCCGCACATTTGCCGATGGTGAGGATGTTTCCCCCTTTGTCTCCGATGTGGCCGATCCAGGCATCCTTTTCTACTGTGACTCGCCCGGGATGAATGTGACCGGTGTTGGGATTGACATCTCCGATGGCAATGCCTTCATTGTTGGTACAAAGGCAGGAACCGGTTCCCAGAACAACGGTGGATTGGATGCTGGCCGCCCCGGCTTCGATTTCGGAATGAAGTGTCGTGGGGGAGAAATACCCGACCCGGTTGGGGGACGGAGTACTGCAGGAGATCATGCCTGCATAGGCAAATTTTTCCAGGTTGGTCATGTTCTTTGCTCCTTTTTTATTATCAATTGACGGCGAGGGGAATCCCTTTTGCCATTCATTGTTTATCTAATTCCCCGAGAGACGGAAAGTCAATTGAAATCAGGGCGATGGAGATACGATTTTCGTCAAAATTCGTGATCGTTGGACGTTTTCGTTCTGGCATGGATAACGAGCATGCCCACGCAGGTAACGATGAGCATCAGGAACATGAGCCCCAGCCAGGCATAGGTGCTTACAACGGGGGGAATGGATGCGATTTTGTCCGCCAGACTGTATCGGAAACCTTCGGGACTGGGGGTGACGTAGTCGAATTTGATGTTGCTGGACGGTGTTCCCAAATGAGGCATGGAGAGTTCGTCGGCAGCTTGTTCCATAGCGATTTCCTTGGGGATGGGGTTGATGATGAATTGGTCCGTAATAGCCGGTTCCGGCTCATAGATGCCGACAACTTTTCCATGATGGATGAGGGCTACCTGGCTTTTGCTGGCATCGGCATACCGGGCCATGGCGTTCATGCGGAGCTGGCCTGCTTCGGTGAGGGTGGCCACGAGGGAGTTTTTGCCGTGGGGTTTGGCGGTGAGGACGTCTTTGGCTGTGATGTGACTCGTTTCCGCGACATAAACAAATCCGTTTTTCCAGGGAAGTCTACGGAAACCGGCCGGGGGTTCCTCCATGGGGTCGGTCAGGACAGTGCGGATGGAGAGGATATCTTCTCCTGTGTTGTCGACGGGGGGGCTTTGGATGGTTTTAATGATATTGCGGACTTGCAAGTTGCTTGACGGGTCGTCGGCAGGAATGGTGTGCGGAGAGAAGATGATTTTGGTGGAGAAAAGGTCTTTGGACGAATTTGCGTCGGACGTGATGGCACTGACTTGCTTGTTGTTGTGCAGGCGGTGGGAGATAGTTTGTTCAATGTTTTTGAGCTTATCGTGCTCATTGATAATCTTACCGTCCCATTCCAGGGTAATGCTGCCGAGGTATCTGTTTTGCGCAGCGAATTTTTCTTTCTGTTCCAGGGTGGATTCCATGAATGGATTGACGATGAATGACTGGACGGCAAGAAGGATGATGGATGGTACCAACAGGATGGAAAGGGAGTAAATGAGGAACTTTCCGGCTCGGCTGTTGATGGATTCGTTGCGGTCTCTCAGGCTTGTCCATATCAGAATGATGATGGCAATGCAGAACATGACGCCGATGGCAGAATAGAATGGAAAGTAGGAATCAGGCACGTCATCAATCATACTGTTCATGGAGGACCGGATTCAAGCTTTGATCGCGCGCGTATCCGTGATCGTATGTATGTCGTACGTTCTCTGCATCTTGAAAGCAAACGGCGAATGACCTTCATTTGCTTTTTTTACTGAAAAGGGTGTGGAAATTTCCCTGGATGAAGAATCGGGACGCCCACTTGAACCGGAATGGCTGCCTCCGTCATGTAGCTGTACGATTGTTTTCCGCAATGGGAGAGAGGTTGCAAAATTCGCTCCACAAATGTGAGTTGTGCTGGCAGAGTGTGCGCATGAGATTGTCCATGATGATTCCGATTGCCGTGCTGCTGCTGTGTGGCGGTTGCCGTGACGGAAGTTCCGTGGATGAGGCAAACAGGAAGGGCATGCTGATCCTTGGCAATAATGCGGAGCCGCAGAGCTTCGATCCCCATATCGCAACGTCTGTGGCGGACAGCAAGATTATCAATGCGGTGATGGAGGGGTTGCTGCGCGGTGACGCTGCCGACGATTCCGCGTATCACCCCGGAGTGGCTCGGACATGGGAGCGGAACGACAGAGCGGATGAATGGACTTTCCATCTGCGGGAGGATGCCGTGTGGAGCGATGGCACTCCTTTAACTTCGGCTGACTTTGATTATGCCTATCACCGCCTGCTGCATCCGAAATTTGGCGGTCGTTATGCCGATATGCTGTATCCGCTGAAGAATGCGGAGGCGTATAACAAGGATCGCCGTGGCGAAATATTGTGTGGACCGGAATCGGGTTTCTCCGTTCCCTGGGAGCGTATCCGTGATGCCAACTGGGAGGGGTTGAAGGATGTTCCCGCGAGTCACCCGGAGCCGGAACTTGTCCGGAAGGGGTTGAATAGGATGACTGCCGGTGAATTGGAGCGCGTTTCTGCCGATCCCGGACTGCTGGCGTGGCCTTCTTCCTGCAGTGATGAAGATCGCCGGGCTGTGCTGGCGTGCATGCTGGCCGATGCCCGGGCGGGAAGACCCGATTTGTGGGATAAGTCCCGGGTGGGCATTGTTTGTCCGAATTCCCGGACAGTACGTCTGGAACTGAGGGCTCCAATGCCGATGCTTCCCTTGCTGTTGCTGCATAATACGTGGTTTCCGGTGCCGGCTCATGCTCTGGAGGCGCATGGAGGGATGCTGGACCGCTCCGGTGCGTGGACTCGCCCGGGGGCGGCTGTCGGCAATGGTCCTTTTCTGATGGCGGAGCACAGGTTTAACGATTATGTGGAGGTGAGGAAAAACCCACGGTATCACGATGCCGACTCGGTGGGGTTGAATGCGGTGAGGTTCCTGCCGATTGTCAATGGTTTTACGGAAACTCGGATGTATTTCGACGGTAAGCTGCACGTGTCCAACAACGTGCCTGCCGAGATGACGGCCTATGCCAGGCGGAAGGGGGGGGATGAGTTCCGGCAAGAAGATTATTATACGACGATTTTCTACAGGTTAAATGTGAAACGTCCTCCTCTGAACGATGCCCGTGTCCGCAAGGCTCTATCCATGGCTCTGGATCGAGAGTCTCTCGTTCGCGATGTGGCGGGCGGTGCGGGGAAACCCTGTTTCGGTTTTACTCCGCCGGGTGCTGGGTATGAGACTCCCTCCGTAGTCGGATATGCGCCGGACGAAGCCCGGAGATTGCTGGCGGAAGCCGGATTCCCCGGCGGGCGCGGCTTTCCGAGGATTGAATTGATGACGACGTCCCGCGAGGTACAGAAAACGATGGCGGAAGCCATCCAGGCTATGTGGAAGAGCCAATTGGGGATCGAAGTCGATATCCGTTCCTGCGAATGGACGGCGTACAAGTTTGCCCAGAATACGATGAATTACGATATCTGTTCGTCATCGTGGTCGGGGGATTATCTGGATCCGGCTTCGTTCCTGGATTTGTGGACGCAGGATTCGGGCAACAACAACACTGGATGGACGGAGAAAGAATACGACGAGATGATGCGCCGCGCCCATGAAACGGGCGACATGAAGGAACGGACGGACTGGATGCGCCGGGCGGAATCCCTGATGCTGGATGGAGCTCCGGTGATTCCTCTGTATTGGTCTCGCAGGTGCTATTTGAAAAGACCGGAAGTTCAGGGATGGCATGCCCTGCTGCTGGACAACCATATTCTGGAGGATGTTCACCTGAAAGGAGGAGATAAAGTTCGATGAAGATGATTCTCAAACGCCTTGCCCAGGGTGCCTTGGTGCTTTTCGTGCTGGAGACGATTACTTTTTTCCTGATCCGCATGCTTCCCGGCCATCCCTTCATGGGGGAAAAGAACCTGCCGGAACATGTACTGGCCCAGTTGCAGGCCAATTACGGACTGGACCAAAGCGCCCTGGTGCAGTACGGGCATTACTGGTGGAATATTCTGGCGCACGGTGACCTGGGGCCTTCGCTGGTCAAGGAAGGAGTCGGCGTGTCCGATATGATCGCCCAGGCGTTTCCGGTTTCCCTCCAGCTGGGCGTTTGGGCCATGGCTTTATCCGTGTTGCTGGGTATCCCTGCCGGCGTCCTGGCCGCCTTGTACAAGAACCGTCTGCCGGACTGGGGCCTGATGATGCTGGCGATGCTTGGCATTTGTATTCCGGCTTTTGTGGTGGCTCCTTTGCTCGGGGTGCTGCTGGGGATGAATATTCCGTGGTTAAGCGTTGCAGGGTGGGATGACCCTATGTGTCTGGTGCTGCCCGTGTTGACGCTGGGCTTGATTAACGCTGCGTACCTGGCCCGTCTTTCGCGGGGGGGAATGCTGGAAGTGCTTTCCATGGATTTCGTGAGGACGGCCCGGGCGAAAGGCGCGGGACCGTTCCGGCTGATTTGGACGCATGCCTTGCGGGGGGGCTTGCTGCCGGCCGTGTCGTACCTGGGGCCTGCTTTTGCGGCTTTGATTACGGGATCGTTTGTGGTAGAGACGTGTTTCCAGGTACCGGGCATGGGGCAGCATTTTGTCAATGCGACGACGGATCGCGATTATTTCCTGATTCAGGGGTTGGTGTTGTTTTACGGATTGTTAATCGTCTTGGCCAATTTGGCGGTTGACCTGATTCAATTGGCTATGAATCCGCGCTTGAGGGCATCATCATGAGTGACAGACAGACATTTTCCTCGGAAATATCCGAAATGAACGAGCAGGGGAGTTCTCTATGGCGCGATGCCATGATCCGTCTCAGCCGCAACAGGGCGTCCATGGCGTCCCTGGTCATACTGGCT
The DNA here is from genome assembly GCF_029854675.1 of Akkermansia sp. N21169. Lineage (NCBI taxonomy): Bacteria > Pseudomonadati > Verrucomicrobiota > Verrucomicrobiia > Verrucomicrobiales > Akkermansiaceae > Akkermansia > Akkermansia sp. N21169. The sequence continues at coordinate 46,245 of NZ_JARWNC010000023.1, forward strand.
CTGATCGGGGCAGCCTGCTTTTTGATCCCCCTGCTGCCGTGGCTGCCGAATCCGAACGTACAGGATCTTTCCCGCATTGCAGAGGGCGTTTCCGGGGATCACTGGTTCGGAACGGATCAGCTCGGGCGCGACTTGTTCGCCCGTGTTCTGTACGGAGGGCGGATATCCCTTTTGGTCGGCCTGGTTGCGACGGGCGTCTCCCTGGTGATCGGGGTTGCTTATGGACTGGTTTCCGGCTATGCGGGGGGGAGGTTGGATGCTTTGATGATGCGTACGGTGGATGTGTTGTTCGCGTTGCCGTTTATTGTGCTGGTGATCATTTTCTCCCTGGCCATTCAGGAGCCTTCTTCACAATTGACTGCCTGGGTGACAGAGGTCACCGGGCTGTCTTCCGAGACGGTGGCTCCGATGACCGGGCTGATTCCGCTTTTCATTGCCATAGGCGCTTTGGGATGGCTGACGTTGGCTCGTATCGTCCGGACGCAGACGATGGAGTTGAAGAATCAGGAATTCGTCGAGGCGGCTCGTTCTCTGGGACTGGGACATGCGCGTATCCTCTTTTTCCACATTGCTCCGAATTTGCTGGGACCGGTGATCGTCTATACGACATTGTCCGTACCGGGCATCATGCTGCTGGAGGCTGTCCTGTCCTTTCTCGGACTGGGAGTGAAGGCTCCCAACTCATCGTGGGGGACCTTGATCAAGGAAGGAGCCGATCGTATGGAGATCACGCCGGAATTGCTTTTGTTTCCTGCCTTGTTTTTTTCGCTAACGCTTCTTGCTCTGAACTTTTTGGGAGATGGGCTGCGCGATGCGCTCGATCCCAGATCATCCAAGGATTGACGAAAGCCGGGAATTGCGTAACGTTTTTGCCGCCGTCCCTCATTGTGACGATTCTGCCATGAAGATTTTGTACTCGCTTATCCTGCTTGTGATATCCAACGGGTTGATGACCCTTGCATGGTACGGGCATCTGAAGCAGAACAGTAAATTCAGCGATAAATCCTTGTTGGTCGTGCTGCTGATTAGCTGGGGTATCGCCTTTTTTGAGTATTGCTTCATGATCCCCGCCAACAGATTGGGGCATTCCGCCGGAATGTCGCTGGCCCAGTTGAAAATTGCCCAGGAAGTAATTACGATTGCCATCTTCATTCCGTTCGCCCTGTTTTACATGGGGGAAAAATGGAAGATGGACTACTTGTGGGCTTTCCTGTGCATGCTGGGTGCCGTTTTTTTCGTCAACAGGGAAAGCCTGATGTCCTGACGTTACAGGCGGGTCATATTGGCGGCTTCTCCGATGTTACCCGGGTCGGGGGCTGTTTCAGCCTCTCCCGAATTGCCGATTTCCCTCACGACTGGCGTGTAAACGGCTTGAGTCGGCGACAGGAATCTCATGGAACCTTCGGTGCGGATGCTGGTCGATGAGGCTCCGTTGTCGGCGGACAGGGACATGGTGACGTTCGTCTCCTCTCCGTTTTCCTGAGCCGTGTAAGTCCCTGTGAATACCTGGGTGGACGTGCGGGCATTGACGGTATCCTGGGAACCGAAGGTGAAATAGGTATTGCCCGATTGCCAGGTTCCCGTTATCGACGACGAGGAATTGGAGTCGCTCCCTCCGCATCCGCCCAGCAACAGGACGGCTACCGGCAGAAGAAAGGAAAGGGGACGTAATATTTTCATGGCTTGATTGTTTGAAGTTTAACGCAAAAACGTTGCCGGGCAAGATTTTCCTTTCCTCATGCACTTGTAAAGGCATCCTTGATGTATGAAGCGGCACGATTGTCGAGGTGATTGCCGGGGATAGTACCGAATCCCGGCTTGATTTTCTGAATTTGGACGGGTAGATTGCAGACTTCACAATTAATTACAGCCATGTCTGAACAAGTATATTTCTTTGACACCACTTTACGCGACGGAGAACAATGTCCGGGAGCTTCCATGAATCTCCGGCAGAAACTCGAAGTGGCCCGTCAGCTAGAAAGACTGGGCGTGGATATTATCGAGGCCGGTTTCCCCTGCATTTCCGACGGCGACTTCGAAGCTGTCAGTACGATTGCTTCGGAAATTAAAAACTGCCGTATTGCCGGGTTGGCCCGTTGCGTGAAATCCGACATTGAGGCGGCAGCCAGGGCTTTGGCTCCGGCGGGCGACCGGGCCCGTATTCATGTGTTTCTGGCGACGAGCAAACTGCACCGCGATTTCAAGCTGAAGAAGGCGGCGGATGAAATCCTGAAGCTGGCCGAGGAAGGGGTCGCCTATGCCAAGAGCTTTGTGCAGGACGTTGAGTTTTCTCCTGAAGATGCCAGCCGGACTGAACTTCCTTTCCTGGCCAAGGTTGTCGAGGGAGTCATCCGTGCCGGAGCCACGACGGTGAACATTCCCGATACGGTCGGGTACACGACTCCGGACGAATTTTACAACATCATACGCTATCTGAAGGAAAACGTGCCGAACATTGACGACGCCGTCATAGCCGTCCACTGTCACAACGACCTCGGTCTGGCTACTGCCAATTCGCTGGCTGCCATCAAGGCCGGAGCCCGCCAGGTCGAAGGAACGATCAACGGTATCGGCGAACGCGCCGGCAATGTCGCCCTGGAAGAAGTGGCGATGGCGCTGATGACCCGCAAGGGCGTGTTCGGCGATTTCTCCTGCAATTTGAATACGCGTGAAATCGTCAAGACCTCGCGCATCGTCTCCCGCATGAGCGGCCTGCAGGTGCAACGTTCGAAGGCTATTGTCGGTGAAAACGCATTTGCCCATTCGTCCGGCATCCACCAGCACGGAATTCTGAACAACAGGGAAACGTATGAGATCATCGATCCCCAGGTTGTCGGCTGGGGCGCTACAGAATTGCCCTTGACCAAACATTCGGGACGCGCTGCCGTCCAGGCCAAGCTGAAGCAGCTCGGGCACGTCCTCAGCGACGAGGAAATGATGGTCGTGTTTGAACGGTTCAAGAAGCTGGGCGATTCCAAGAAGTTCGTTTACGACGACGATTTGTCCGCTATTGTGGATACCTCCCTGCATGAAAGCCTCGGTTTGTGGCAGTTGGATTTCATCCAGTTTGTCGCCGGCAGCCATGCCCGGGCGACGGCGACGATCGGCCTCGTCAAGGAAGGCCGCAAGTTTGTGGATTCCGCCATCGGCAATGGCGCCGTCGACGCTGCTTTCAGGGCGATTGAACGCATTACGAAATGCAAGGGCAAGCTGGTAGACTATTCCGTCAATGCGGCTTCCGAAGGCAAGGATGCCTTGGGCGAAGTCACGGTTCATGTCGATTTCGGCAGTGGAACGCCTCTTGTCGGCAAGGGGGCCTCAACGGACATTATCGAAGGTTCCGCCCGCGCTTTCCTCAATGCTCTGAACCGTTCCATCCAGTTGGAAACGAATCCTCCGGTGAAGAACCTGGATGGCGGCGATGCGTGCGGGATTTGATCCTGGCGGCATGTCCTTGAAATTTCAGGCCCCTCCGCCCATGTCACCCCATGGCCGGAGAGGGCTTTTTCCTTTTTCGTAACCTCAATTCATGACTTCTCCCATCATTCTTCCGAAGATGATCGTAGGCCTCGGCAATCCGGGGAAGAACTACGCGTTGACCCGCCATAATGCCGGTTTCATGATTCTTGACAGGCTGGCTGCCCGCTGGGGCGTTTCCTTCCGCGACGACAAGCAGCGCAAGGGGATGCTGGCTGCCGGACCTGGCGTGATGCTGGTCAAGCCGATGACGTTCATGAACGAATCGGGCATGTGCGTAGGACCGTTAGTCCGGTTTTTTAAGATCGATCCCCGCGCCGTGTTCGTGATTTACGATGAAGTAGCTTTTCCTCTGGGGACATTCAAATTGAAGGAAGGCGGTTCCGCTGCGGGTCACAACGGCATCAAATCCCTGATCAGCCACTTGGGCACGCAGGATTTTCCGCGTTTGAGGTTTGGAATAGGCGCGCCGGCAGGGCAGGGCAACATGGTGGGGCATGTCTTGGGCACGTTCCCTCCGGATGAACGGGATTTGCTGGAAGCGACCCTGGACAAGGCAGTCGATGCCGCCCTGTGCGTCCGGGAAAACGGCTTGGTGGCTGCGGCCAATGTTTACAATGCCGGCCCCCCCCAAACCTTCCAAACAGCGCCGTCCCGGGACGGATGACGGCGAGGGAACGGAAAAACAGGAGTCGCCCCAGAGCCAGGGAGAAGATTGAAATCGGGTGACGGCCCCGCCCCTTTAGTATTGCAAAACGGGCCTGTATGCATATACTCCCGGCTTCATCGGAACTTATTATGGAGAAATTGGTCGTACATGGTGGCTGCACCCTCAGGGGAACCGTCAATATCAGCGGTTCGAAAAATGCGTCTCTGCCTATTTTGGCGGCGGCTTTGCTGACGGATGAACCGGTAATGATCCGCCGTGTGCCCGATGTGTCCGATACCAATTACATGCTCCAGATACTTGGTCAGCTGGGTGCCTCCGTCGAGCGGTACAGCGGCAATGTCCGTATCGAAGCTAAAGAAATTGCAGCCGTCGCCACCTATGAACAGGTTCGCAAAATGCGTGCCTCCATTTGCTTGCTGGGGCCTATTCTGGCTCGCAAGCACGAGTGTCATATCCCGCTTCCGGGAGGATGTGTCATCGGCGACCGCCCAGTCAATCTTCATATCCGGGCCGTTGAAGCGTTGGGCGCCAAAGTGGAAATTGCCAATGGCGTCCTGAAAATTTCTGCTGAAAACGGTCTGCATGGCACCGTTGTCGATCTGAGGGGGGACAACGGCCCGACCGTACTGGGGACGGATAATTTGATGATGGCGGCTGTCCTGGCCCGGGGGGAGACGGTGATTGAATCCGCCGCCTGCGAGCCGGAAGTCGTCGACCTGGCCCATTTCCTGATCCGCATGGGAGCCAAAATCGAAGGAGCCGGCACGAGCCGCATCGTCATTGAAGGTGTGGAAAGGCTTCATGGCTGCAACCATACCGTGATCCCGGACCGCATCGAAGCCGGGACATACATGGTGGCTGCCGCCATGGTTGGGGACGGGGTTACGATCCGTCGCGTCTGCCGGGAACACCTGCAGGCTATTACCCAGGCTTTGATCGATTGCGGGCATAACGTCCAGTTCAGCGAACGCGGCGACGTCGTTACTGTCGTCCCGGGGAAGGAACCGCGGAGCGGCAAGATTTTGACATCTCCCTATCCCGGTTACCCGACGGACATGCAGGCGCAGATGACGGCGCTTTTTGCGACGACTCCCGGCATCAGCGTGGTCAAGGATACGATTTTTCCGCAGCGTTTTATGCATTGTTCGGAATTGAAGCGCATGGGGGCCGACATCAAAGTGGATAACGGTTCCGCCGTGATTACCGGCGTGGAAAGCCTGAGTGCCGCCCCCGTGATGGCGTCCGACCTCCGGGCTTCCGCGGCTCTTGTTCTTGCCGCCCTTAAGGCTGAGGGAACGACCGAGATCCACAGGCTCTACCACATTGACCGCGGCTACGAGTTGATAGATGAAAAACTTCTGTCCATCGGAGCTGCTGTGGAAAGAAAGCCGGACGACGAAGAATAATTCCTTTTGCCGGCCTGGAGGAGACGTGTAAAAATCAGACGTTAAGAGTTGATTTTTATCTTTACAGCATACAATGCCTCATGTATTTCTGAAATCTCCTATGAACAAGGCTCAACTTATCGAAGTAATTCAGAAGACGCTGGGTGCCGATGCAACGAAGAAGCAGGCTGAAGAAGCCCTCTCCGCCGTTGTTGAAGCAATCAAAGTTGGTGTGCAAAAGTCCGGCAAAGTGCAGATTATGGGCTTTGGCACCTTTGCTACCAAGACCCGTGCCGCCCGTACAGGCCGCAACCCCAAGACCGGGGAAGCGATTACCATCCCCGCATCCCAGACGGTTGCTTTTAAGGCTTCTTCTTCTTTGAAGGCTTAATGCTGCATCGTCGCACATTTTTTGTGCGGATGATTGTATTTACTCAAGAGGCTGTCGCATTCGTTGTGGTGGGACAGCCTCTTTTTGTACGGAAATGCAAAATATTGTCATTTCCGTATATTTTCATTCCCGGCTTGTTTTTTTTCTTGCCTCATCAGTGGAATAAATCTAATTCCTAAGAAGAGTCCGGGATGTTGTTTGCTTAAAAGAACCGGTATAAGAACTCGAAGTGGACTACCTATGAAAGATTTTATTAATGCCTCGGATTATTTGACGAAATTAATGGAGTTGGGGAAACCCCTTGTGGCGGACGATGCGGCAGCGCGCAGCAGACGTACTTTTTTGCTGGAAGCGGCGGCTTTGCTGATGCTGACGAGTTGTTCCGGTTCGGGCAAGGTCGGCCCTGCGCCAATGATCTCCTTCACTCCGTCTTCCGTGCCCTTGATCAAGCGTTCTCCCGGCCGTCTCAGGAAGGAATGCCGCATTGTGGAAAACATGATGATGTCGCCCAATTCCCGCCTCCGCAGGACAAAGGGTCACTCGATGAAGCCGCGCTTCATTACCGTGCATAATACGGAAAATCCGAGTGCCGGCGCGATGCAGCACGCGCGGGCATTGAATAACGGCGCCTTGCGCAACAACTGGCATTTCACTGTCGACCAGGATCTTGTCGTCCAGCATCTTCCTCTGAATGAATCGGGTTACCATGCAGATTCCGGCGGTCCCGGCGATCGTTATTCCATCGGGATCGAAATGTGCGAAAAGCGCGGGGAGAGCATCGCCCGCACCTTTGACCGTTCCGTGAAATTGATCGCTTTTCTCATGTATGAGTACGACATCCCTTTGCGCAATGTCGTGCCGCATTATTACTGGACGGGTAAAAAATGTCCCCATCTTCTTTTGGACAACGGTGTTCCCCGGGCCAAATGGGCTTGGTTCATCTCGCGTGTGGACTATTACTGCCGTTGTATCAGATGAGGCGGCAGGCAAGGGGAGAACCCAGATCCGGCTTGATGCGGCGGAACGCTTTCCCTTCTGTCGCCCGCTCTCTTTGTTTTCCCGGAAAAAACTTGTCTCTGGCGTGAAACCTGCCTAAATAAGGTAGAAAGGTTTATTTGATGGAAACAATACTGGAACAGAAAAAAATCATACGCGACCAAATCAAGCGGGAATTGAAGCTTCTGGGTGCTCCGGAAGTGGCCAGATTGTCCCGTACGATCCGCAGACGTTTGATTCTCGTGATCAATGGGTTGAAAGAAAAGAAGGAATCTCCCGTCCGGGTCTCCGCTTTTGCCGCCAGGCCGTTTGAAGTTGATTTGCTTCCGCTGGTGGCTCTGATGCCCGAGGTGGAATGGTATTTTCCCCGGTGCATCGGCCCCCATGATATGGAATTCCGGCGCGTAACCAATACGTCGGAGCAACTTCTTCCGGGATATAAAGGAATTCGCGAGCCAAGGCCGGATGCGGAGCTGATCGCACCCGCTCGGCTGGATCTCATTCTTTCTCCCGGCGTTGCCTTTACCCGTGACGGAAAACGCCTGGGATTTGGCAAAGGATTTTACGATGCGGTGTTCTCCCAATCTCCCGACAGCCTTAAAATTGGCGTATGTTTCCCATGCCAGCTCAGAAGCGACATTCCCCTTGATTCCCACGATTTCATCCTGAATGCCGTGGTTGTCGCCGGAGAAGGCCGCAATATTGATTTGCTGGAAGATTCTTCCCTGGGGCAGGAATTTGCCTGACGTTTTCTTCTTTTTTCAAACCGGCAGCCAGCCTCCGCACTTTCGTTTGCGGAGGCTGGCTTTTTTTGTACAAGCGGATCCAAAAACCGCTATTTTTCATGATAAGTTCGTCACGTTGAGTTAAATAACGATCGCGTTATTTTGACAATTTGACATTCCCGGACAAGGCTGTAGAAATGTAAGTCGTTGAAAGAGAATATAGGTTCCAAAATGGTTTTTTTTGGTTGAAAACGGTTTTTGGATCTGCTATATATAAAACGTTAATATCTCTCGTAAACTATGAAATTGCGACTTCCTATTCCATTGGCGGCAGCAGTACTGGCTGCTATCTCTTCCGTCTCCTATGCTGCGACTTCCGGAGCAACGATCAGCATCAACTTCGATAAAGGCAGAGGCGAAGCTACTTCTACGTCCGGGCTGATTGATTCCGAATACTGGAATCAGATGGAAGGAGCGGTTCTGACAACTCCGACAGCCATGCTCGATTCTCTTAACGTGCAGACGGATATCAATCTCTCCTTTACATCCAAGAATACATGGGGGGTTGATAAAACAGATCCTCTGTTGAAAGGCTATTTGGACGATGGTACGGACGGAACCGGTACCAGCAAGGGGCCCCAGGTTCAATTGACCAATCTGAACACTCAGTTTTTGGTCTATGATTTGTACATCTATGCTTCTACCGATACGGGAGGTGCAAAATTTTCTGCCAAAGAAGTGAATGGTGTCCTGTATTCGATGGATGGAGACAAAACAATCGTTGGCGGAGGAATATGGGGAGATACAAATACAAATGTAGAGCGTCCTGTTTTAGGAGGGAATGCCATCCATATTTCCGGGTTGAGCGATGATGCCCTCAATATTTACGGAGGGGTCCAGGCTGGAGGAGGACGCGGTTGTATTGCCGGTATGCAGATTGTTGCCTATCAGGGGAAGGTATTCCAAGGGAATTTTACGTCCGGTACGGCCAATTGGGGCGATGCCATTTGGACGCTTGACGATGCATCCGGGCAAACATGGAGTGATTCAACAGAAAGTGCCCGTTCAATTGCCTATATCTCCGGAACTGTTGCCGACGGCACTACCTTGAGCCTTGGAGGTAACACCGTGACAACGGACGGCATAATCCTCAAAGGAGGGCAATTGACTCTGGATAACGGCTCTTTGACATGGACGGATTACGCACAGGGACGCTTGGATATCTCCCAAGGGACTTCTCTGACGATCAACGAAAATGTGACGGTAAGCGGTACGGTTAATCCCAGGGTAGACGGAACACTGACTTATAATGCCTCTTCTGCCCTGGGATCGGTGACGATTAACAATGGAGGCATTCTCAATTACAATTCCGGAGCTGTTCTTAATTCATGTGCCATTAATGCCGGTGCAATATTGAATTTCAATTCCGGCAGCATAACAAATGCCATCGTTTTAGGCCAGGGAGCGGAACTTAATTATAACGGAGGAAGTATCACGGGCAATGTCTCCGGAAACGCGAATTTGAGACTCAACAATGATGTCACATTCAACCAGAGCCAGGCGATCCTGACGGGCGCTCCTCTCCATATATCCAGTTCCACAGAACGAACTTGGAGTTACGAAACACTGACTTTTAATGGTAATTCCGGAATTGGCGTCGGTGAGGGTATGACGATTAATGTGACCAAGGATTTGGGAACCGAAGGGGGGAATGTTGTTTCCATTGTGACCGGTACTCTGGCAATTGAGGGTGGTGCTTTCAGTGCGCAACGATTAATAACGAGTGATTACGCATGGGCGACTTCCATCCTACAAATTTCATCAGGTTTGCTTGATATTACGGGTACGGGGGATGGCAGTCATAAGGCTGCGGTTTATGCTGTGCGATTGGGACATTGGGGCTATGATTCGGTAACGAGATTCGATATGAGCGGTGGGGAATTCCGGGTTGTCAATGGGGCAGTCCGTACGGGGGATGATGGTTATACGATATGGAATATGACTGGCGGTACCGCTAACATGATGGGCTTGAGAGCAGCGGGAGCTTCAACATCCATTACAATGAGCGGTGCCGATACCCGGATGAACATCGGTGAATACGGAATTTCCGAGGGAGGCAATCGCATTTTGCTGAAAGGCGGTACGATTGGCGTCCTTGATGAAGGCTGGACATTGGATGCTTCTACCTCGTTGCGCATGGCCGGAGATGTAACCTTCGATACACAGGCGACTTATAACCGGGATACGAATACGTTTGAGTCGGGAGGAGGAAAGACCGTGACTTTGAACGGGATTTTGTCTCAGGAACCGGAGGGTGAAGGTATTTCCGCCGGGAAGCTGATTAAGACTGGCGCCGGAACGTTAATCCTGAATGGAAAAAATACTTATACGGGCGGTACGGAAGTCCTGGGTGGGACGTTGAATGTCCTCAGCGGCAGTATTTCCGGTCCCATCAAGCTGGGTACGGGAGTGACTCTCGGTTATTTCGGCTCGTTGGATTCCCTGCAAACGTCGCTTACGACGGATAGCGGGACGGGGAATACGCTTGCCTTGAAATGTTTTTCCTATTTCCTGGATGGAGCGACCTCCTACTTTGGTACACCCGAAACATTTTCCAGTCATTTCTCGGCAGGCCAGCTTGTATGGGATAGCCGGATGTCGGACGGAGAATATGTTTTGGGCGGAGGCTTGAACCAGGTGACGATTGTCGATGCCGGTTTTGCTCCCGTTGGAGGTGGAACCGGAGTTTTGACGGATGGTTCGTCATTGTCTCCCGATAAATACGGCACTTTGTCCTTGAATGGTAATACGCTGACCTGGGCTCTGAACCAAGAGGAACTTGAGAATGACGGCATGTCGACTATTTCCTGGAAGGATTCCTCCTGGCTGGCACAGGGGGCACCAGGATATGCGGCTCTTGCCGGAACGGGAGGAACGGTTGACGGGGGGTGGGCTCTTTGTGCTCAAGGTGATGAAAAATTCTATTATTTAAATGGAGCCAATGCTGCTGCCGTCATCACCGGTTCCGGTGATACTCCGGAATATCTTGCGGGAGGTATGCTTGCTGCGGGGGACGACAGGTACGCAACAGTCCAGAAGAATGTCTGGCTGGATGTGAGAGGCGGGAACTTCAAAGGAATTTTTGGAGCGAACATGAATGAATGGGCTTGGCCATCTACCGGAGAAATAAATCGGGCTTTTGTGGGAGATACACATCTTCAACTGATCGGCGATACGACCAGCAATCTCGTCATGGGTATGGGGCCGGCATATGCTGCCAGTATGACGGGCGATTCCTATATTTATATCGGCGAAAATGCTCAAATATTGAATGAGGCTTCCGGTTACCCCTCCACAATGAACGGCAATATTTACGGTGGCGGCTATTCCCCTGATGGTGCAAATGTTACATTTCAGGGAGATGCGCATATCGTCATTGCCAATGTCCAGACTGCGGCCGGGAATGTCTTTGGCGGTTCTACTCTCAAAAATAACGCATCCAAACTCAATCATACGGGCAGCACCTATATTACGGTGAATTTATCCGGTGATTCGAACGGGACGTTTGCCAAAAATATTTACGGCGGTTCTCAAATTGCGTACGAAGGTGGTGGCGGTGCCCCATCTTTGAATATCAATAAATCGACCCATGTATCGGTCACTGCACCGGCTGGTGTGACGTTTTCCGGGGTGATTGCAGGCGGCGGCCTGATTTCAGCTGCCGGATCGGCCGATGCTACGGTTAATGTGCTGGGTGATACGCATGTGACGATCGACGGAGGAACGTACAGTAATCTTGTTATCGGCGGCGGGCACAAGTCCGGCGGTACCGGGACGGTTTCGGTTGGCGGCAATACGAATGTTACGATCAAGTCGGGCACGTTCAGCAACGTGATTTACGGTGGTGGTTCCGGGGCCGGAGCGACGGTCGCCGGCAATACGAATATTGTGGTGACGGGCATCAGTTCTTCCAGCCGTATTTTTGGCGGGGGCAATTTGATATCCGTGGGCGGCAATACGTCGGTTTCGGTATCCGGCAGTGCGGACAAGCGGTTGATCATTGTCGGCGGCAGCCAGCTTGCCTCGGGGTCGGAGGATGTGGGGGTTGCCGGCAATACGAATGTTGTGTTCGGCGAAGCGTATGGTGCGGGAGCTGATCTGGATGCCGTGGATGCGGCCAACCAGGCGATGCGTATTTTCGGTGCCGGATTGTTTGGTGTTGTGTCCGGAGATACGACGGTAACGTTCAAGAGCGGTACTTTGGTAGGTGAATTGGATGGATCCGGAAATTCTTTAACGGGAGCCGGTGCCGATCTGGCCGGCGGCGGCTGGGCCGGAGGAGTGACCGGCAATACGACGTTGAATCTGGAGGGCGGTACGATCGACATGCATGCGGCCCGGCTGATTGTGGGCGGCAGCGCCGAGCACGACCGGGGCGTCGGTGGATCGACTCATATTCTCATCGGCAAGGATCTGCTGGTTAAGAATAACAACGCGATTTATGGCGGGAACTACGGGAACGGCACGATCGGCGCCGGTACGAACGTGACGATTTCGGACGTTGCAGCAGGAGACCGCTTCTATGATTACGAGGGAACGATTTACGGCGGATCGGCGGGGACGGGTGCCGTGACAGGCGACAAAGTCCTGAATCTGGACAATGTATCGGCTCTTCAGGCGAAATTCTCGGGCTTCGACACGATGAACGTGAAGGGCGGGGCGGGAACGACGTCGGTTGTCTCTCTCGGTTCTTCGACGGTGAATGTGGTAACGTCCGGGAGAATCTTGTCGGTAGCGCTGGTTTCGGACGAGAGTATCGCGTCCTTGTCCGGAGCGGGTTCCCTGCTTTTGACGGGTGGGACGCTCGCCGTGACGGGAGCCTCCGACAGTACGGGCGGCATTACCGTCCAGGGAACGGGCTCCGTCCTGAAGGCGCAGGGGGCTTCATCCGTCGGCAAAGGCAGCGTCATGTTGAGCAATGGCGGTACGCTGTTGTTCTCATCGACGGCGTTTGATGCGATGGAGGCCGCGTCGAAAATCACGATAGGCGGTACGGATGCGGCCTCGTCGAAGGGGACGCTGAGGTGGGACGGCACGGGCAATGACAAGGATATCTCCGGTTTGCTGGATATCGCCGCCGACAAGGAATTGACGCTGGATACCAACGGCAATGAAGTGACCCTGTCCGGGATCATTTCCTCGGGTAATTTCGTCAAGACCGGAGCCGGGACGCTGACCATGTCGGGGGCCAGTACCTATGCGGGCACGACGACGGTTTCCGGCGGGATTTTGAAGGCGGGCCATGTGTCCGGTTTCGGCACGGGTACGGTAGTCCTTGCCGGCGGAACGCTGGATCTGGACGGCAAAGCGGCAGCCAACGGAGTGACGGTATCGGGTACGGCCGTGTTGAACGGAGGCTCCGCCTATGCGGGAGTGTTGACGCTTGACGGAGGTACACTGACGGGTGATGCCGTCAATCTGGCGGAAGGCAAGACGGCTCAGTTGAAGAGCGGTTCGATAGCCAACGTTCTTTCCGGGGACGGAGGGATTGAGAAGTCGGGAGAGGGCACGGTCGTGCTGACCGGGGAGAATACCTACGCGGGAACGACGACGGTTTCCGGAGGGACGCTGAAAGCAGGCGGCCTCAAGGCTTTTTCCGGCAGTACGGTTACCCTTTCCGGCGGAACTCTTGATCTGGATAACCTGGCTATTGAGAATGCACTTTCGGTGACGGGCGAGACAACCGTTGCCGGCGGAAGCGCGTATGCCGGGACGCTGAAGATGGATGGCGGAACCCTGAAGGGGGACGCCCTCCATTTGAAGGAAGGTACGACTGCCCTGTTGTCTTCCGGTACGATTGAAAGCGTGCTGAGCGGCGGCGGTGCCGTCACGAAAACGGGGAACGGGACTGTGGTGATCAAGGCCCAGCCGACGTATACGGGCCTGACGACGGTGTCCGGCGGGATGCTGAAGTTCGACGATACGGCGCTGGCTTCTCCGAGACTGGGGAATATCACGATGTCCGGCACGGGCGTCCTGTCCTCGACGAATTTGACGCTGACGGGCAATTCCGTATTGACCATGAACATGGCCGGCCGGGAAACCGGTGATGCGTCCTTCGTATCCCTGAGCGGCACGTTTACCAATGAGTCGACGGCTGACAAGAACCTCGTCCTGTCAGGGTATCAGGATTTGACCCCCGGAACGTATCAGTTGTTTACCGGGAATGACCTTCTGAGCCTTGGTGATTTCAAATACGTTTTGTCGGATACGAGTACGCGCGGTTTCCTGATGGACATGGTGGACAATACTGTCGTCCTCCGTGTTTCGACCATTGTCTCGTGGACGTGGAAGGGGCAGGCGGGAGATACGAATGCCGTGTGGAAGGGTGTGAACGAAAGTCCGGGAGAGGTCTGGGATGCCGATGAATCGGGAAGTCTCCAGTATGGTCCGGATAACCAGGTGCTGTGGTTTGTCAGTACGAGCCAGAGCCATGACTTCAATCACACCGTCACGATTGTCGGTGACGTGACGCCCAAGTCGGTGACGGTGAGCAACGAGTCGGGAGATGCCAATTCCTTCGTCTTTGCCGGAGATTCCGATGCCAATATCACCGGAACCGCCATCCTGACAAAGCAGGGCGGCGGCCAGTTGACGATTGAAACGCACAATACGTACGAGGGCGGAACCCGTCTGGAGGGCGGTACGGTCATTGTGACCAACGATGATGCTCTCGGCTCCGGACTGATCACGTTCCGGGCCAATGAAACGACTTCGGGCGGGACTCTCCTTGCCAAGGGAGACGTGACTCTGGACAACCGTCTTTCCGCGGAAGGCGTTTCCTTCTCGGTCGGCACAGTGGCAGCAGAAGACCGTTTGACCCTGACTCAGGGCGAAGACATCAAAGATGCCTCTATTTCCGTAGAAGGGGCGGGAACTGTCGCCTTGGCAGGAATCAATCATACCTCCGTGTTGACTGGTACGGTGAGTGTTGACGAGGATTCTACGCTGGCATTGTCCAATACGGGAGCCGGTCAGGAAATCGCCATCGGCGGTCGCTTGTCGGGTATCCTTGGGACAGTGGAGAAGAACGATGGCGGCTCCCTGCTTCTGAAACTCCAGAACGGCGACGATACCTTTTCCGGCAAGTTCTCCATGGCTGACGGCTGGCTGGTGATGTCCGGTTACAAGCCAGACGGAATATCCGACGTTACTCTGTTGACGACCAATGACATCGATGTCGCCAATCTACGTCTGACGGCCAGCGCTACGCTGAAGATTGGATCGGCGGATTCGGAAGGCTCCGTTCATGTGAAGGATTCCCTGGAACTGGGGACGGAAGGTTTTTCCGGTGCTCTGATTCTTGATAAGGGAACTTTGGATGCCGCCGATGCAACCGCCATTCTCGGCCAGAATGGTTCCGGACAATTGACGATCAACGGAGGCGAAGCTGCGCTGTCGGGCATCCAGTTCGGGTCGGAAAGTTCGGCCCTGACCGTTCATGGAGGCAAACTTGTCTTGGGAGCTTCCGGTATTACAGGAACTCCCGGAACGGTGACGCTGGGGAACGGAGTTTTAAGTGCGGCGACCTCCTGGAGTTCGGATCATGCGCTTGTTCTGGCCGGTACGGCCGACAAAGGCGGTTCTACCGTCGATGTGGGGCAGGGGCTTTCCATCTCCTTGTCGGGGGCATTGTCCGGCAGCGGAGTCATGACCAAGAGCGGAGCCGGTTCACTTGTGCTGTCCGGCACGAATGAAGGAGACACCCAGTGGGACGGCACCCTGACGGTGACGGAAGGCGTTGTCGAACTGGGTTCCTCCTCGGCTCTCGCCAAAGGCGGCCTTATCGTCGACGGCGACTCCGCCTCGGCCGATCTGGGTGGCCTGGGGATTGCCAACGCCATCACGGTGAAGAACGGCAGCCTGACCCGGGCTTCGGGCTATGTTTCCGATTCCAATGTCTCCATCCTGGCCCATGAAGGAGTGGCCGGCATTGATCTGGGCGGGTTGAAGGCGTCTGCCATTGCCTCCATCCTCGTGCCGGTTAAGACGGATATTTCTCCCTACCGTGCCACGACGATCAGCGGCATCGGTTCGGGCAACCTGACGCTGGAAGGTCCGACGACGCTCATGCTGGGTGAGAACAACTATGTGCCCGGCTCTTCCGGACGCGCCGACGGCGTCATCGTCTTCGGTTCCGATGCCGGGGCGTCAGCCGCCGGACATGACGTCTCCCTGGGTTCCCTGACACTGGGCCTGACGCTCGACCTGCAGAAGTCGATCTCACGGAACAATCTGGAGGGCA
>NZ_JARWNC010000025.1:0-60867 GCF_029854675.1 Akkermansia sp. N21169
GGTGTCGGAGGGTTTCCAGCTCCCGTCGCGGCTGCCGTTGACGAGGTTGAGGGTGACGCCGTCGCCCAGGGCGATGTGTCCGTCCGCGTCGATCGAGGCGATCGGGTTGGGCAGGACGAGGTCGAGGGTGGAGCCGGATTGCAGGTCGACGTTGCCGGCGCAGGAGAGGATGCCCGGACGATTTTCTCCACTGTTTAAGGTGAGGCGTCCATGGGTACCAACAGTCAAGCTGTTAATGAGGATGTCTTCCGCCAGACGCAGAGTGGCCTTCCCGTTTCCTGTGCCGACCGTGACCCGATCGTAATTACCGTCGTGTGCAGAGAGAACAAGGGTGCCTTCGCGCACGGCAAGGCTGAGGTCTTTCGAGGCTACGCCGAGGGTCTGGGTGCCCCGGCCTTCCTTGGCGAGGGTGCCCCGGCCTTCGAAGGCGATGCTGAGGTTCGAGTCGCGGTCGCTCTTCACGGTCAGGGTGCTGCCCGTTCCGTTGAAGCGCACGATGCCCGCTCCCGTCAGCAGGCCGACGGTGACGTCGTTGCCGCCGGCCACGTCGAGGACGGAGCCCGATTGGAGTTCGAGCGTCGAGTCACTCGAAAAGTCGCCTCCGTCCACCAGGCGCAGCGTCCCGTAAGCCATCGAGAAGGTGCCGTCTCCGGTGATGTGGGTGGCCAGGTCCATCGTGTCGCTTCCGGTGACTACCAGGCGGGAGTCCACTCCGCGCAGTTCCAGGGTGCCTCCCTGCCCGTATACGCCCTTCACCAGGGTTTCTCCTCCGATGACGGTCAGGCCGTCTCCGGTGCCGGCGGTGAGGCTTTCGAGGCTGTTATGCCCGTTGAGGACGAGGGTGCCTTCCCGCGTTTCGATACCGCCGTCGATGGTCACGTCGCCGTTGATGGTCAGCGATCCCGTGCCCGTCTTGACGAAGTCGACGATGCCTGCCTTGAGGTTGCCTTCGTAGACGGTGTCGAGGTTGCGCCCGTTGTAGCTGCCGTTGACCAGTTCGACACGGGCGACGCTGTCGGTGCCGAGGTTGTTTTCGAACTCAAGGGTGTAGCGTTCCCCGGTGGCGGAGTTGAGGCCACCCGAGAGGTTTTCGACGTGCAGGCCAAGGGTTGACGCGTCGCCGGGGGCTCCGCTCATGACGACGTTGAGGTCGGCGTTGATCATCACCATCTTGTAGGCGTCGAAGTAGACGTAGTGGGTGGTGGATGGATCTTGCGAAGTCGCTTCTTTGGTCAGATCAACCCGATGTTGTGCATTTCCGTCGAGGGCTGCGTCGGTGGCGTAGTAGATTTCCCCGCCGGCGGTGACGGCCAGGCGGCCCGCGTCGAGGTTGGCCTGCAGGGCGTCGGCATCCAGGTTGCGCCGGACGGCATAGCCGAGGTATTCCAGGACGGGGTTGAAGCGGATGGAGCTGAGCCATGCGTGGGCCGCGTCGCTAATGCCGTTGGCGGTGCGCGTCAGAGGATCGGTGACGGCGAGGGCTCCGTCGGTGAGCTGGAGGAGGATGGTGGTGCCTTCCGCCCGGAGGTCGTGGAGTTCTTCCAGCAGGCCGTCGGTGAGGTTGATCTGCATGTCGCCGAGGTAGACCTGGTGGGATGCCCCCGGCGTCTCGAAGGAGATGAGCGATTGAGCGCTGCCGGAGCTGCCGCCGATGAGGGCATTGCCGCTGCCGGCGGTCAGGAGAACGTTGGGCGTAGCTCCGTCTCCGGAAATGGAGATATTGCCCGTGAGCCCGGTGATGGAGCTGCCGTAGTCGAGACCGCCGGAGGAGGCACCTGCGCCAAGATGGATGCTGGTGAGGGCACTGCCGTCGAGGCCGCCCAGGTCGACGGGAGCCGCCTGACCGGTCAGTTCGACCGCGACTCCGCCTGTGGGAGCGTAGTTCGAAGCTCCGGACAGGATACCGCCTGTAACCGTAAGGGTAGCTCCTCCAACATTCTGATCATTCAATTCAAGAGTACCGCCCGAGACGGTGACATGGGATGTTCCGAGGCTGGCTCCGTCGGCAAGTTCGAGACGGCCTTCTTTCAGCGCGATCTCGCCGGAGACGGTATTGCCGCCGTTGCCGAGGACGAGGGTGCCTCCCCCTTGCTTGGTCAAGAGGCCGTCTCCGCTCAGGGCTCCGCCCAGGGTCACAGTCTGTCCGTCGCCGAGACTGACGAGCGTTCTGTTCTCGCCCGTGCCCGAAAGAGTCATGGCATGGGAGGCTGTCCAGCCCGAGCTGCCTGTGGCCGCGGTGAGAGTTCCGTTGCCCAAAATGACCGTGCCATCCGTGCCGCCGAGAACGTCGGTTGCAGAGGAGGTGGCGGCGTTGCCCAGCGTCAGCGTACCGCCGGCGAGGGTGAGACCGGAGTCGGAGTTGACGGAGATGGTCCCATCAACGGTAAGTTTTCCGCCGGAAAGCAGCTTGAGTTCGGCTCCGTCGGAAAGGATCAAACCGGAGGCCGACATCGTGCCGGAAAGTCCCAGGGATTTGTCGGTAGCCGTCGAACCGACGGCGCTGACGGTGAGGGCATCGGCCTTCAACGTACCGCCGAAGGTATCCCCTTCGTTGAGGAGGTTCAGAACGAGAGTACCGGAGGTTTTTTCAAGGGTACCCGCCACGCCGGAGAGCTTCCCGGAGAGGGTGACCGAACCTTGCTGGACTGCATTGACCAGTTCCAGCGAAGATTCGTCTGAAACGGAAACCGTTCCGGAAAGTTTCGCGTCAGCAGCCAGTCCGGACAATTGTACAAGTCCCGTACCGGAAATGGAGACTGCCGCATCGTTTTTACCGGAGTCATCGAAGACGAGGCCGCCGCCCGAGGAATGGTCTACTATCAGCGTTGTCCCGGGAGCGGCAAGAAGCTTGATGGCTTGCTTGTCCGTGATGCCGATAGCCGATTCGGGAATGGCGTCGGTCAACACGTTGGTAATCGTCACATCCGTTCCCGCGACGTTGCCCAACGTACCGCCCAGGAAATCGACAATCCCTGTTCCCAGGGAATTGGAGTTCCCCATTTCAATCGTACCGTCGTAGAGATAAGTCCCTCCCGAATAGGTATTCTTGAGATTGGATGCCAGAGAAAGCTTGCCAGTCCCCTTCTTTGTTAGAGAAACATCGAGCTCTCCATAGTTTCCGATGCCGTCGTTCGGGGAACCTTCTCCTTGGAAGATATAGTCATTACCGGCGCTATTAATAATATCCAACGACCAGGGAGACACTGTTCCGGAAATCGTCACGGTTTTCATCGAGGCAGCATCGTCGAACTGAACTTTCTGTCCGTCCGGTCCCCCCTGGAAACCCTGCTGATCCCATGGCCCATCTACGTTTCCCGCCCACACCGATCCCGTATGACCGGAATTACCGCTGTTCCAGACCCAGGTACCGATACGGGCCAGGCGCAGGTAGAGGTTCTTGTTGCTGGTATCCCCATCTACCGAAGTAACCAGCGTGTAAAGATAAGCATCCGTCGCAACCCCCTTCCTCTCCCAACTAAATTCTCCCGCATCCAAGGCGGAATCCCCTGTGACGGAGATCAGTTTGTATGCTCCGGCGGCCTGATCCTCCGTCGTACGGAGGAAGTTGTCCAGTTTCAACGAAGTCGTTCCTCCAAGAGGATCAACCATCTGAACATACGGAGAATTGTTCCTTGTGAGCATGTCGGAAAGGTCCAGCGTCAGCGTGCCACCTATCGACAGATTCGTTCCTTTAAGTGTCGCTCCAGCCAAGACCCTTACGTCCTTCAGGACGGCGGAGGCGTCCGACAAGGTCAGCGTTCCCGACTTGGCATGCACCGCTCCGGCATAGCCTGCCGAGGTTCCCGACAGCGTCGAATCTCCCGAAAAGACCAGCGAGTTGGACAGGGTCTGGCTGTTGAGGTCGATTTTCGCCCCTTCCGTCAGGATTTCGTTAGACGCAGCCCCGAAGGCCGTGGAGGAAGCCGCCTTGAGCGTTCCCCCCGTCACCTTGATGTTGCCGGAGAGCGAGGCGTTGCCTCCTCCCAGCTCCAGTACGCCCGAACCCGACTTCACCAGGTTCACGGACGCCACGCCCGATTTGTTGGAAAGATTTCCCGACAGGGTGATGTCCCCACCCGTCGTGTCGATCGTCGTCGCATCGGAGCCCGTCGCCGAAAGCACGGCGACATGGGTCGTGCTCCAGGCAGCTGACGACTTGAGCGTACCGCCGCCCAGTTCCAGTGTTCCCGCCGAACCGGTAACGCCCGAAGCCCCAACTGTCAATTGACCACCAGTCAACAAGGCCAGTGTGGATGTCGATGCCGATGTTCCGAACGCAAGATTTTCTGTTTCCATCGTACCACCGGACAAATTCAAGGAACCGCCATCCAGAGTCAGCACATTTTCCACCGTCACCAACCCACTGGATAGATTCAAAGAACCGCCGGTCAGAGCTTTCACGTTTTTCACGGCCACCGTCCCGTTGGACAGATTCAAGGTTCCGCCATCCAGAGTCAGTACGTTATCTACCGATATCGTCCCGGACTGGGTGTCCGTACCGACGGTTACAGCCGCATTTGCCCCCAACTTCATCGAATCTCCTTCAAGAGTACCCGTCAGCAACAGGGAACGGGAAGATCCCGTCCCGACGAGTTCCAATATTCCTTTCTCCGCCTTCAGACGACCGGAAAGACTACCGTCGGACTCCAGTTCGACGCGAAGCGTTCCATCGGTCTTCTCCAGTGTTCCGGCTATCGCATCCAGCGTTCCGTTCTTAGAACTATGCCGTACGGTTACCGTCCCCGAATCATCATCATTGGCCAGACGGAGAGTCACATCTCCAAGCACGGACAGAGTCCCTTCCAGAACGCCGCCATTAGTCAGATTGCCGAGTACCACCGTACCCTTGGCTCCGGCTAAACCGGCCATTACATGATTGGAATTGGTTGTTCCGGAAAATTGCAGGGTGGATAAAGTAATTGTCTTGCCGTCTACCGCAGCCAGATGGACACTCTTACCGGAATTGACCGTGACCGTATGGGAGAAAATATCCAAAGTATCATCTGCCACCAGCGTCCCGCCATTGAATGTCACCATTCCTCCGTTGCCGAGAGCAGCTTCCTTCTCAATTCTCAACTCTCCGGCCGTCAATATCGTACCCCCCGTATAGGTATTTTCGCCAGTCAGTTTCTGGCTCCCGGTCCCGTTCATCTCCAACGCCAGCTTGCCGGAACCAAGGCCCGTCATGTTGCCGTCCTGAATGATCCCCGAGAAGGAGTAATCCTTGTCCGGAGTCAGCGTCAGTTTATAGGTCTTTCCTGCGGTTGAATCCTTGTACGTCGACACCCAGCCATCTCCCGAAAGCCCTTTGATGGAAGCGCTGTCCGCCTGGATGTTCAAGGCGGAATAACCGTTCAGTGTCACTGACGAACGAGCCAGAGCATCGCTATTGCCCAGAACCAGCTGGCTACCGTAAACCTTGTCGGGTGATTCGCTTTTCGTATCCACGATGGAGACATCGCCCGAGTAACCGGCATTGGCCCCCGTCAGGAATACGAAGTAGTCCCAGCCCCCCTTGGCTTCTTCCTTGCCATGGTCTGGATTAGTCCCCCCCAATGTCGTATCGCGCAGGGAATTAATGATCTTGAATTCTCCCAATCCCTTGAGCTCCGCAATACTGATCGTATCCTGCATCAAACTGCCAATCTGAAGGGCAGCGCCTTTGGAAATCGTCACCGGACCGGAGAGAACCATGTCCTCCTTGGTATGATAAATGGTATTGGTGCCGGAGAGAACCTTGATTTCGTTGGTCAATGTTGTACCGATAACGTCAGCCAGAGTCAACTGAGCCGCCCCTGTCTTGGAATCAAATGTAATTTCCTTGGTACTCAGGGAACCTGCCGCCCCCATGACAATCGTACCGCCAAGGATATCCGTACCTCCCGTATACTTATTGATATCTTTGCTCAAAACGAGCGTTCCCTCCCCTTTCTTCACCAATTTGCCTTCTCCGCTCAATTCCCCGGAAAGCGTTATCGTAGTGCCTTCATTCGATTGAGTATAAGCATAAGTTGCGGAATCAATATTGTATTTGGCCGTATCGAAAATCACTTCTTCAATCCCTTCCGAATCGGGATCGCCCAAAACCATATTCAGAGAAGAAGACCAGTTTGCGGATGCTCCGATCGTTCCCTTCTGCAAGTTAATCTCCGTTGGTGCACTAGGATTATGCTTTGTCCAGCCCCCGCTACCTAAAACGACTGTTCCATCATTGAGAACAAAAGTGGATTTTATATTCTCACGAGACATAATAATCCCCTGAGCTCCGAAAAATGTATTGTCCTGCAAGGTTAAGGAAGATGCACCGTCTAAGGTAAGCAGCAGGTTCGACTGCATCAGGAGTTTTCCCCCTTTGACCGTCATTTGATCGGCGTTGTGCCAGTCTCCCAATCCTAGAGAATAGGAAATGCCCTGATTCTCTCCACTTCCCTTGATGATAACATTCGTATTTTCCAAGGACATCACAGTGGCCCCAGATCCATTTTCCCCCGCATGGAAGTAGTTAGATATGACAAGGTTGGAATTTTTAATGGTTACAGTTCCTCCCTGACCATTGACCCCACCAGTCAAATCAATATTCATTCCATCCAGCGTTCCGTTTTTGAGTGCAATACTCCCCGCCGATGTTGACGAGCCAATCATCTGTGACGATCCCTCTGCTCCATTGAGAGTCCCCGATCCATTCAATAGAAGAGAACCGATTGCAGCATTCCCGGCAATTGTCAGAGCCCCGTCACCCAATGTCAGTTTTCCCATTGTCGCCCCTTGATCAAAGAGCAAAGTGCCATTCATCCCTGCAACAGTCTTGAAATCCCCGAATCCGGAGGCATTCAACTGCACAGTCCCTCCTCTCAAACTAATGTTTCCAAACGTAACAGCATTCGCGTGAGATAATTTCAAAGTGCCGTTCTCAATAGTGATCGATCCGGTAATGGCATTGGTTCCGGTGAATTCCACATAAGGCTCCTGGTCTGCATCTCCACTGATGAGGACAGCTCCCGTCGTGATAATTTTGGAAGCCGCGTCCTTATTGTTAAAGGTATAACTGCCTCCCGTAAATTTCATCATGAGAGGATTGACTTCTCCGTCAATGGTAACGGTCCCGGAATTATCTTTCGTAAACAGCGCTATGCTTCCTTGCGTAAAAGGAATAGATTCTCCCGTAGAATTGTGCCAATTCGTATTGGTGGCATTCCATGTCCCCGTTGCCCCCGTCCATGTTGAAAACATATTGGAAACATCCGTAGATGATGTCACGTAATCAACATACAATGCACCATCTCCTCCACGATAGACATAAAACTTGTTCGCCGAATCCGCATCGGCGGACAAAGCGGAACCGGAAAGAGTCAACGAAGTCGAATCATTCAACGTAAAAGAATGTCCGGAAGCCGCTACCGTTCCTCCCGTACTGGTCGCATTGCCTGAAAGATCCCACAATTTGCGGGTATAAAGGATATAATTTGTCTGCCCTTCCGCTAGCTCCTTGACGCCATACTGCCCGACATTTGTCAAAAAATGCTCCTGACCATATTGCAACAGTGTCGTGTCGGTAAACTTGATGCTCACATTGGCATGTAATGAAGCGGCGGATGAAGAGGAAAGAATACTTCCCACCGACCCCAGGGAAACAGTCAATGTCCCAAGCGATTTGGTTGAATAAGTCAGAGATTTTTGGAACTCAATTCCTTGGAATGATTGGACGTCGAGAGAAAAATCGTTTCCCGTTGATCCTTGCCCATTGTTTAGGATATTCCATACAAGTTTGGAATTTTGATCGACTTTCAAATAACCTCCACCTTGAATCTTTTTCGTTTCTCCCGACAACGTCAGATTTGTGAGGTTTTTTAATTCAAGACGAAACGTCCAACCTTCGAACTTGAGACCCGTAAATGAGAGAACACCGGCCGCATCAAACTCAATGGGATCGTAAGTTCCATTCTGCCCGTCTTCATTGATTCCAGGTCCCTTGGGCTGATCTACATAGTCTTTCCAATTAGCGAGCGTGTTCCATGCATCGGCAGTATGGTCTCCGTCAGGACCAATCCAGACAGCTGTTGTCTCTGCATGAACATTCGTATAACACGTTAAAATAGCTGAAAGAAGTAGTAAAGGAAGTCGCAGTTTCATTTTCAGTAGTAGGTTACGTTAGAAAATAGCAGATTCACAATCCGCTTTCAATGAATAATATCAAAAATTAGTAATGCATTTATGGTAAATGCTTATTACGAGTATCTTACAAATACGAAAACCAGTTGGTATATTGATTGATCAGCAACGTTAAAAAACGTTACAATGTTTGCTTTAAGTACTTTGTTTGAAATTTTAACGGATTGTGAATCCGCTTATCCGCTGGTTATCCCAATGTTCTTTGAATATGCCAACAGCCACCGTGGAATATTTTCTTCCACGGTGGCTGTTGGTGATTCTAAGACAATAATCAGTCGATCAGAAATCCACAGAAAATGCCATTCTTGCTTCGATTGCCGAGGCAATCATCTTCAGCAAATCGTCGGCAACAGGCTTGTTTGTCTTCAAGACGGCCAGAGCTTCTCCGGATACGCTGTCGCCGGGAGCGACAATATTGTCAATATTGATCCCGTTGTCCGACAAAACGGAGGCAATGCAGGCAATAACCCCCGGTCTGTCCGCATAGCGGAAAAAGATGGAATGACCGCGCAGGTCAAAGTACAGGCCATTGAAATTACCGAGGCGCGACACCATAGGGACTCCTTCCGCCACAAGCCCGCGGACACTTGTACATACGGATTCGCCGCCGTGACCTTCGGTCATGAAATCCAGAGTGATGGAATCTCCGTAAGGGACATCGTCCTTGGGTTCGCGAGCCTTGAAAACGATACCGTGTTCTTTGAACGACTGATCGGCAGCGGCAGGCATCAATCCTTTTTCCGCATTGGGCAAAGCCCCTTCCAGAATGTGGGGAGTAAACCATTTGCGGAACAGTTTCAAATCACCATAGAATGTGCAGTCGATACGTCGGATGGCCTGTTCACCCCCAGCCTTGCGAGCCAGCGTTCCCAGCATCATGGAGAGCCGGAGATGGGCGGGATTGAGTCCGGACGGGAATTCGGCATTGACGACGCAGGAGGTGTCCCCTTCATCGAAATAGGCAATCAACTGCTCGGCGGAACGACGTGCCGCGGTCAAGTTGGCTTCTTTCGTGTTGGCTCCCAAGTGAGGCAGGATCAAATCCGCCACGGCCGCAGACGGCTTGTCGCCTGGAGCATCCTGGGGGTGGACATCCGTCAAATAAGCAATTTTTTTACCCGTTGCGCGAATGGCGGCCAGGGCTTCTTCATCTACCACACCGTAACGGGAACAGTTCACGATGACGGAACCATCTTTCATCAGGCTCAGGAATTCTTTCCCGACCATGTTTTTGGTAGCGGGACCGCCGGGCACGTGGAGAGTCACGATATCGGACTGGGAAAAAAGTTCCTCCAGGGAAACGGGGGTCACCCCTATGATCAAGGCTCGCTGCTTGGCCAGGAAGTGGTCGTACCCCAGCAGAGTCGGTTCAAAGCCTTGCAACCGCTTCACAAGAGAACGACCGATATTGCCCAGGCCGACAATGCCGACTGTCTTGCGAGTCAATTCGGTTCCCATCATATTCTTCTTTTCCCAAAGTCCCTGGCGAGTCGTCAGGTCTCCCTGCACAATGTGCCGGAAGTGGGCAAGCACCATGGCTATGACCTCTTCGGCAACGGCATTGGAGTTGGCACCCGGCGTATTCATCACATCGATGTCTTTCTTGCGGGCATAGACAATATCAATGTTGTCGTAGCCGGCTCCGGCCCGGATCACAAGCTTCAAGGAAGAGAGGGAGTCCATAATTTCAGGCGTCACCTTTTCACTGCGGACAATCACGGCGACAGCATCGGGATGCTGTTTCACCTGCTCGGCGAGCGGAGTATCGGCGTCCTGCACAACTTCATATCCGGCAGTTTGAAGCATGGATGCGGCTACTCCGGCCAACTTTGTAGGAATAAGTACCTTTTTCATGATGAAGCCTTTCTTAGGGCAGCAATATCATCTCAGGGAATCGGAGGAAGACAAGCTCCAATCCCGGACAATCGGAAAAGAGAGGTAAAACAATGCCTATGCAACGAATCCATAGCATGCCCTCCAGCCCTTATAATCAGGTATCACTCTCCCTTGCGGCGGGAGGCGTGGTTGCCTTTCCGTCCGTTTTCCCGTTCCATCAAGCGGCGTTTCCAAAGCGGAGGCTGGGCTTCAGGAGTTTCCCGGGCTTCTTCGATTTTTTGACTCCGTCTCAACTCGCCGGCAATTTCCTCCTTGAGGCGCCCTTTTTTACGCCGCACTTCAACGCGTTTACTGACGTCGCCATGGGCAGGAGTCACAAACCATGGTCCAATTCTGCCGGGATACGTAATCGGAGCACAGATCAGGTTAGGATCAATAAATTTCATGTGCCCGGCAAGGATAGTACGGATGTTGGCCAGCAAGGTTCCCTGAGGGAACAATTTATCCGTCCCCATTTCCATCAGGAAAGCCAGGCGCACCGTCCGGGCACCTTCGCAAAGGCGGGAAAACTCGCGCAGGGAGATCCCCTCCAGAGGGGTTTCCTCGGGGCAGCAGATCGCAGCTGTCCTTAAAAGAAACAAAGTATCGCGAACCTTGCGACACAGAGCATTGATTAATTCGCGTACTTTCGGACGCGCGTCAAAGCGATAGTCCTTAACCTCAATCAGCCAGAGCTCCCTCTTCCCCGGATGATACAGGAGAAAGTCCATTTCCTTACAACCACCGCAAAAATTTTGGGACTGCCGGGAATAAAACTGCGAACATTCGATGCGGCACACCACATACCCCGGATCAATCAAGAAACGGTGCACGCCTTCGACGAAGGATGTGTCTTTTCCGGCGCTCATACAAGCTTCAGATAACGGTCGGCCTGTTCAATTTCCGCCTCCAGCGACTCGATAGGGCCAATATCCTCCAAGGAATTGCCGCTGTTAACGCGAACGCCAAGCCGATTTTCATGGGGGACATTGAGTCCGAAAAACCTACGGGAGACTTGCTCGTTGCGCCGTTCGGAGAGTTGAATCATCAGCTCCCTTAGCAAAAACAGGCTGTGGGATGAAAGCACTACTTGGACACCGGCTTTCGCCAATCCTGTCAAAACTTTGACAAGCAAAGGCAAATGGAATGAATTGAGATTCATCTCCGGTTCATCCCAGAACAGGATGGAACCCTTGTTTACAGTACCGTTCCTAATCAGACAATCCAGCACGCCAAGACGTTTGAACCCTTCCGCGACCAAGCTCATTTCCATAGCCTGCTGTCCCGGACGCGACAAATAAAATCTTCCGTCCTGAAAAATGACATTGCCGGACAGGATCTTTTGGATTCTTCCCAGCACTCTTCCCAGTGCCACATCGTCAGGAGACAGTTTCATCGGAATTTCCAAAGCCCGGCATAAATCCCAGCATGCTCCGTCCAGCACCTCTGGGAATTTGGCCCCCAACTGGACAAAACTCGGGAAAATGGCGAACACCTCGCGAGCCGTCAGGAAAACGACCGGATTGTTCAGGAACCTTTTCGGCATCTCGTCAATGTGCAGCCCCTCTTCCTCCTCCGTCGAACAAAAACGGAACCGGATGTCTCCCATCCGATCCGGAACTCCATCGCCAATCATCGAGGCAAACACGCCGGCATGGTCATTTCCTCGATTCAGAGCGGTCAAGCCGGATAAATTGCGGGATGAAAACACGCGCATCAAATCGTTTCTCAGCCGCAATTCCTCCGCCCATTTGTCAGGCAGGGATTTGCGGCCACCGCCGGAACTCCACTTTGCCAGGGAATAACACAATTTCAACAAATGGCTCTTCCCTGAATCATTCCCCCCGACCACTACGTTGATTCCCGGAACGAATTCAAATTTTTCCTTGTCCGGAAAAACAGTGAATCCCTCAACGACCAGTTCTCGAATCATAGACGCAATTTACCATACCAAGAATTGGGATGGAAACAATCGGCATTTCTTCCAGCAGACAGAAAAAACGGCCGCGATGAGGTCATCCGGCTTGCACCCCTGCCCCGGTATCGCCCGGAAAACGGATCACGGCCGTTCCCGTAACGGTACGGCGACCGTTTACACGGGGAGATTCGGGATCCGTCAAAAAAGGATGAGGCGCATGAATGCACTCCAAGTAGGCTGCCAACTTGCCCGACATTACGGACAGCAATTTCGTACAGGACGGGTCGTCCGCCAAATTACGGCTTTCGGAAGGATCGGTCTTCAGGTTGAACAACTGCCAGGCGGGATTTCCCGTCTCTGCATAGTCGTCATAATAATTGTAAATAACCTTCCATTCCCTGATCCTTAACGATGTATAAAATCTTCCGTAGGGGTGGGAAAACGGGAAATGCCGGACAATCCATTGGGGGCGTTCCCCTTCGGAAGCACCGGAAAGGTAATCGGCAATATTGTAGCCATCCACACGTTCATGGACTTTCACTCCCGCCACGGTAGCCAGCGTCGGCAGAATGTCCTGAACGGAAACAATAGCCTCCTGAACAGAATCCGGTACAATTGGCAAGGCTTGCTGGCACGGTTCCTGCGGATCGTGTTCCGCCCAGGAGACTATCATGGGAACGCGCCCTCCTCCTTCATAGCGGGAATACTTCCTGCCCCGCAAAGGAGCAACCGCCCCAACCTCCTCCACCCAGGAGACATTGCCTGCCAGACTTTTCTGAATGGGGGAATCGCCTCCGCTCAGAGGAACGAACAAAACGAGCGTGCGTCCGGCGGCTCCAAGATCTTCCAGACACTGGAGCAAGCCTCTCAAAGAGGCATCCATTGTCTCGACAGACGAAGCATAACGGAGCAAGGCATCTCCCTCCACCTTGATATTTTCTCCCAATTCCGGGAGAGATCCTTCATGACGAACGGACGATCCCATCATGGAATGGACATTGCGTCTTACACAGGCAAAGAACGGGATCCCTTCATGAACGGCACGTCCGATTTCCTCATGCAGACCGGATTCGCCCTCTGTCGATCTCCGAACATCGAAACCATGTTGCTTTTCTTCCTCCGTACTGCCGGAAACAATTGTCCTGTATCCTCCTTTTTTCATCAAATGAGCCAGATCCGCCATGCGGACGGCATCTGTTTTTTCACCGGGGGAACACATATTCTGCAAGACGATCTCCGTATCAGGGGAAAGCCCGGTGAAGCGGGCAGGATCCAATCCCGACATCAGGGAAACAACTCCGCTCCGTTCATCGCAGGCTCCGTAGGCATGAGTCATCCTGACCCCATGCTGAGCCAGCAGTTCCATGCCGGGTGTGTTGTAAAAAGAGTTCAACGGCATTGCCTCCGGCAATCCGTCACAACAGGAAAAAGGAACGGACGTATCCTGCCATCCCAGGGAATCGACCGCAAACAGCAGGATATTCGGAAGATCCTTCTTTCCGGGACGGATTTTCCGGGAAAGCATCACACAAGCGGAACCCAGGAAAACAGGCAGGATATAACGAACAAGAGGACGGTTCATACGGCAAATTTATTAGCGGGGCAGACCACCGCTTTCCTGAAACCTACCTTCCCTTCCGTCGAATGTCGAGCCCATCCCGTCTCGCACCGGCAAGAAAGGGAATCCGCGACTCTATAAAAAAATCCGGAAATAAAGACCTTACACGGCCTCGTCATGAGGCGCAGATTGGCGTTTTTTCAACAATTCAAACACGTTGTACGGAACATATCGGCTAACCTGTTCCTCCCAGCCGTCAGGCCCGATCAATCCCTTCACCATGCTGGAAGACAACTCCGCAATGTCGCGAGGGGGCATCAGAAACACCGTCGATACGGTTGGAGCCATATCGGCATTAATATGACGCATCACGCGTTCGTATTCGTAGTCCTGCGTGGACCGTATCCCGCGAATCATGAATGACGCTCCGTGATCCAGGGCAAAATCCACCAGAAACCGGTTATGAAACTCGGCAATCTTGATATGGGGGTAGTCTTTCAGGGCGCCGTTGAGCATGTCGAGACGTTCCTGATGGGAAAAGGTGTATTTTTTATCGGGATTCGTCCCAATTGCAACGATCAACTGGTCGAACATCGCGGCCCCTTGGTGAATCATCCAAAGGTGTCCGTTGGTCAAGGGGTCAAAGCTGCCCGCATAAACTGCCCTGCGTTTCATGTCCAGCCCCTATAGCAGTACTGTACTCGCCGACCAAGCGAAAAAAACAAATCCGTTGCAATTCTTCCCTACCCCACGTCCAGGATCCGTCCACAGGCCTACTTGCCCGGAAGAACGGACTGCGTTGTTTTAAAGTGCATTTTGGCAACTTTGGAGAGCATTTCCTCCCCATGGACCTCCATCAGTTTCCTGGCAGCCTCAATCACCTGTCGGGATGCCCCCAGCGGCAATTTCACTTTGCCTGCCTGCGAAGCCTCGTCCATCCAGTTGACGAAACGCTCACGAGCCAGGATGGAAGCTGCGGCCACGGCGACATCGCTCTCTGCCTTGGTTCTTTGCTCCAACTTAATGTCAAGCTTCCGTTGGGCAAGAGCCCTCTTCAACACGGAAGCATGGGCAAACTGGTCACTCAAAGCACGGGGACACGAAGGCACCTTCTCCAGCAATCCGGCAATCACACGGGTATGTCCCCAAGCCAGAAAAGTATTTAAATTTTTGAAATGCTCATAGAGTTCATTGTAGCGTTCCGGACCAACGCTCACGACGACATACTGGATGCCAGGCACCTTCCGGATGGCAGAGGCCAGGGAACGGATTCTGGAAGATGAAGAAACGAGTTTGCTGTCGCATGCTCCCAGCGTTGTCAACCTGTCCGCGATAACCTCATCGACATACACTCCAGCAATGACAAGCGGACCGAAGTAGTCTCCCTTGCCGCTTTCATCGATTCCGAAATGGGGAGTACACGGCTCAAGTTTCCCGGCGGGAGTTCCTCCTCCGGCTGTAAGAGAAAACATGCTCTGGCCCAAAATCTGCGGTTCCAGCGTAAACTCCACCCATTCCTCGGCATCCTTTCCTTGGACAAGCAACTTGTTTCCTTTTTCATAAACCGTTACCGTCAATCCCGGACGCGTGTAACTGTACCGGGCATAAGGCACTTTCCTGAATTCATACCCATTCTCTTCCAATAGGGAACGCAGACGTTCCGACTGATCATCCGTCAATAATATTGTAGAAATTGTTCCCATACCGAAAGTCGTTTTTTTCCCTGGAAATGCCGAGTCAAATCGCCTCCATTATCGAGACGTCAAAATCCTCAAACGTCAAGTAAAATAAGACTTTTTAGTCCAAAAATGAGGAAAAAACACATTCATGTCACAATGGCTGTTTTTTTGAATGACAAAAACTGAATGTCTGATAAGAGAGAGACATCCACTCCACACAGTATCAATTTATATTATGGCTAACACATTAACCAAACGTGACCTCGTTAACAAGATTAGCGCAGAAACGCAACTGACTCAGACTGAAGTGTTCGATGTTATTCAGCGTGCTGTTGACATCATTTCTTCCACTCTTGCCGACGGAGACCGCGTCGTCATTCGTAATTTCGGTACCTTCCATGTCAAGGAAGTCAAGGCCAAGGTTGGCCGCAACCCGAAAGCTCCGGACAAGGATGTTCCCATCCCTGCCCGTTCCGTTGTCAAGTTCAAGGTTGGCAAGGAATTGAAGGAAAAAGTTTCCGAACTCTAATTAATTCCCGGATCCTTCGAGATCCGGGCTACTTCAGTGAGAGGACTATCTCACCAAGGTTTTTACCTCGGTAGGTAGTCCTTTCTTCATTTTCCGAGAAGGGAAAATATGAATTGGGATGAGAACAAATTTCTTCATGGATGGACTTTTTTGCAATAGATCGATTTCATAGGACATAAAACGAGGTCCCCCTCTTGACCCGCTTGAAAAACACAAGCAAGAGGGGGGCCGGGTGTTCCTATTGTATTGCGTCTACTTCAGAAGTTGTACCGGTAGCCGATGCTGCCGCTCGCCGATGTCATCCCGCTGCGGATGTCCGCCGTAGCATCCACGAATATCGTTCCCTGGTCGCCCGAAGGAAGGCTCAATCCTGCCCCGAACTGGAGCCCCGTCGTCCCCCCGCCTTGTTCCCCTCCACCTTGTTCCCCTCCACCTTGCGGCTGAAATCGGGATTGGACAGGAAACCCACGTTCCCCTCGCTACGAGTGTCACCCAAGTCCTGCGCGCGACCTGCACCCGGAGTTCCCCAAGCGATTCGCGACCGAACACGTTCCCGCCGACGATCCCCATCAGGCGATCCGGCGTATTGACCGTATTGATGACAGGAGTAGCCAGAAGTCGATGCCCATCAGAGTCGAAGGACCGTCCTTCACGAGAAAGACAGCCCTTCGGGTTTAACAAAATTGATGCTTGTTCTTGCAGTTAGACGCCGCCGGCATCACCGAGTTTTTTGGACGCCGCCGGCAGGAAATTGCGGAAACGAGCCTTATCGATACTCTTCATGTAGGCTTCTTCCGGAGAAACAATGCCCTGCTGGAGTTTCTGCCAGATGGCATCATCCATGAACTGCATACCCATGCTCTTGCCGCCGACGATGACGTCGGCCAGTTTCTGGGTGGCGCCTTCACGGATAATGGCGCTGACGGCAGGCGTAGCGAACATGATTTCGTTGACGGCTACTCGACCGGGTTTGTCGCTGCGCTTCATCAGGAGCTGAGCGACAACACCGCGAATGGATGCGGATAACATGGTACGCACCTGCGACTGCTGTTCCGAGGGGAACACGTCGATAATACGGTCAACCGTCTTGCGGGCATTGTTCGTATGCAGGGTACCGAAAACCAGAAGACCGGTTTCCGCAGCCGTCAGGGCCAGAGAGATCGTTTCCAAGTCTCGCATTTCACCCACGAGCACAATATCGGCGTCTTCACGAAGGGAAGCTCGGAGGCCGTCGGCAAACGATGGGGTCTGAATAGGCACTTCACGCTGGGTGATGATCGAGGATTTGTTATTGTGGACGAATTCGATCGGTTCTTCCACCGTAATGATGTGCCGGGACTGGTTGCTGTTGATGTAGTCGATGATAGCGGCCAGTGTCGTGGACTTACCGGAACCCGTAGGTCCCGTTACCAGCACAAGACCGGAGCGAAGATGGGCGAACTGCTTGACGGCTTCCGGTACGCCAAGCTGTTCCAGCGTAGCGATCTTCGTCGGAATCAAACGGAAAACGGCAGCGAGACCGTTTTGCTGTTTGAAGAAGTTGCATCGAAAACGCGAGTTCTCGTCCATTTCATAGGCAAAGTCGAGATCGCCTTCTTCCAGATATGTATGGAAGGATTTGGCATCGCAGATTTCTGCCAACATGTTTTTGAACGATTCGCCTTCCAGAGGCGTATCGTTGATGGGGACGATAGATCCGTTGATACGGACCTTGGGGGGTTGTCCTTCGCTGACGTGCAAGTCGGACCCGCCTTCTTGGACAAGGTAACGGAAATATTGGTCAATAACGGCCATGGCTTGATTGTTCCTTCAAAATTAATGGTTGAAAAATCGATGTGATTTGGTGGATTCTGATCAGTCCTTGATGCCGAGATAGGTTTTCATGATCGTCTTGTCATCGCAACGGAACAGGCACTCTTCGGTCGAGATAATGCCTGCCTTGTGCAGAGCCCTCAGAGAGTCGTCCATGAGGATCATTCCCTGAGCCTTGCCGGTCTGGATGCAACCGGGGATCATGAAGGTTTTGCCTTCACGGATACAGTTGCCGATAGCGGGCGTGTTGACGAGCATTTCAATGGCAAGAGCACGTCCTCTGCCGTCGGCGCGGGGAACGAGTTGCTGGGAAATAATGCCTCGAAGGGATTCACTGACCATAATTCGGATCTGGTCACGCTGTTCGACGGGGAACACGTCCAGAACACGGTCAACCGTACGAGCGGCGGATCCCGTGTGCAGGGTACCGAGCACAAGGTGGCCCGTTTCAGCAGCAGTCAAAGCAAGAGAAATCGTTTCCAAGTCGCGCATTTCACCGACCATGATGACGTCCGGGTCTTCACGGAGAGCGCCGCGAAGCGCCCTGGCGAAAGATTCGGTGTGTTTGTGGACTTCTCGCTGGTTGACTTGGCAGCCCTTGCTATTGATGATGTATTCGATCGGGTCTTCCAGAGTGATGATATGGTCTTGTCGGTCCTGGTTGATGAAATCGACGATTGACGCCAGCGTGGTTGATTTACCGCAACCGACAGAACCGGTCACCAGGATCAGGCCGTTGTTAAAACGAGTCAGGGGAATAATGTCTTCCGTAGGCAACCCGATTTCGTCCATCGTGCGCACCTGGGTATTAATGATACGGAAGCAGAGATCGTAGCCGAGGCGTTGCTTGACGACGGAAGCACGATAACGGCCAAAGTCGTTAGAATAGGCAAAATCAACGTCACCGCGTTCCTGCAAACGGTTCCATTCCCTCTCCAGCAGGAAACTACGGACAAGGGTATCCGTATCAGCCGGAGTCAATTTGGGAGCTTCCGCCCAAATCGGCATCAACTGTCCATACCGACGCCATGTCGGAGGGGTATTCACGGCCAAATGAATATCGGAGCAATCGAAATCCTGCCCGATCTTCAGATAACCGTCCACATGTGGCAAAATATATTCACTCATGTCCTGATTACAACAAAGATGATAATATGGCACACTAACCTATCACCCTTCTTCTTGACCAGAAAAAACAGAGAGAAGCGTAAAAAAAATGCCGGACGGCAAGTCCGGCACAAAAAATAAACATATCACGGAATTATCACCGCTCCTTGATCCAGGCAGACATCTTGTTCCGGACAAACTCCTGAACAAAAGTGCGTAAAGAAGGAAGAGCCGTCATGATCAATAAGTTGACCGTCCCGGACAAAGCCCCCGAAAGCAATCCTCTTCTTCTTGGCTCCTCAGCGGAAGCACCGCAGCATCGACGACGGTGTCCGAACAAGCCGGAAAGAATCTTGATTGCCAAAAGGCCGGAAACCAAGGAACCGCCAATCCAAATGCCCGGATGCCGGGTGATTCCCGACCGGACATTTCCCAACCAGTCCAGAGAAGTTTCCACTCTGGACGTTATTCGTTCAACTCCATCCAGCATTTCAACGCGGGATTCGGCCAACCGGGTCAGGAGTTCCTGCTTTCTTTGATGGCAATTTGCAGACATTCGTAATCGGATTGAAGTTCTTGAAGCGTTTCCGGCGCCACCGGACCGACTTTGATGCGGGAGGCCAGCACAAAGGCAACAACCACGCCGATCAAGTGCAGGGCGAACATAATAGTACAAGCCAACAGAAGGCTATGCAGCCAAATATTCAGCAGAACCGTTGCCGTTATACAGAAAAAAATGTAGGTAAAGAAGAGCAGGAATACGCCCGCCGCCAGGCAGATTGCCTTACCGCGCAACCTCTCGGCCGCTTCTCCCAATTCCAGAAGGAACAGGGAAAAAAGCGAATGAGCATGGTCCAGTCCTGCCGACAGGATCATCGACAGGGAACGGCTCATTCCTTCTCCCTCATTTCGACTGTTCCCCCTTCCGAACAAGCCGGTAACCAAGGGAACGAAATCGTACAATCTGGAAAAGATATTCATCATATTCGCCTTCAGAAGTTCACCCTCCCCGTCCGGGAAGACTGGACATATTCATTTGCGTAACAACCAGAAGGAACAAAGTATAGTCAATCCCCCTCCCTGCCTATTTGAAATATCAGGTGCCGGAGAAAGAATTGAGCAACTCGTGCCCTTCTGGCACGTTCCATCAGCGGCGGCGCAGGAGAGCTCCCAGAAGAACACCCACACCTAACGCAATCAATACGGACTTGGTCGGATGAGCCTTGACGTATTCTTCGCCGGCCGAATGGAGTTCCTTGGCTTTGTCACGGGTATCGTCCCAGCCTTCGCCAGCCTTGCGGCGGACAATGGAGGCCTTGCTGACAGCGTAATCACGGATGACGGAAGCCTGTTCTCCGGCAGCCTGACGGATCTGACTTACCTTGGAAGCGGCAAATTCGCGAGCCTGCTTGAAACGACCGGCAGCCACGTCACGAGCCTGAACGGCTTGAATGGCAACCACATCGGCAGCTTCGGTCATAGCGTCGGCAGCAATCGTTGCGGCAGTCTTCAATTCATCCTTAGCGTGTTCAAAAGACGGAGTATTGGTTTCTGTATTGTCCATAATCGTTAGATGCTGAAAAAATGGTTCTCGTTGAAAAGAAAGCGTTGTTTTTACGTCTCGCCCGTTTCTCTTCTACGTAGGATTCTGGCGGAGGCGAGGATGATTTGCAAGCTGAATTCATTGCCTATGTTACCATCATCTGTCATTCCGCTCAACGGCGACTTCCGGAATAACCTGTTCGCGGATCGGTCGAAGGCGGAGGTTCATCGGGATTCCTGTACCGCAGAATGCCATAATCGCGAAGATTGCGGATAAACTGTTCGATCTGTTCCTTGAAGGACTTGTCATACATGAGCGTTCCGACGGTTCCCCTACCCTTGCGGATATCCTGTGTTATTGTCGAAACGTTGTTGGCTGTCTGGCGGACAGCAGCCATGGTCGGAGCCGCATCCCGGAAAGCCGGATCCAGAAGATTGAGTTTCTCTCCAATCGATTTAGTTACGTCTCGCACATCGGTCATGGTATCGTTCAGCGCCACCAGAGAGTTGCGGGCTTCGTCGATCATCTCCGGCATCTTCCGGGTCGTTTCGTCGGTATTTCTAAGGATTCCGTTTACATAGGAAACGTTTTCCGTAGATAAGATCCCTTCGTTGATTTTCCGGGTTGTTTCCGCCAGGCTTTTGGCCGCATAGGAAATATCGTTGATCGCCCGTTCGATATTGTCGAAGTTTTCGTCCAGCTTGCGCAACAGGTTTACCACATCCTGACTGGCCTGGACGGCATTGTTCTTGATCTTGTTCAGATCGCTTTCCGTCTGTCCCATAATGAGGGAACCTGGAGGCAGGTACTGATTAGTCGGTTCTTCGGGAGGAACAATGTCGATGTATTTGTCTCCAAGGAGGTTCTGCATGTCGATGCGAAAATCCGAACCGACCTGGATCCTGACGGCTTTGTTGATTCTGACGTGAACGATGACCCTGTTGCCGGTTTCCGTCAATTCCGGGGGAGACACAACCTCTCCGACAAAAGCCCCCCCCAGTCGAAGCTGGGAGCCCTTGATCAATCCGGCGGCATCCTTGTACATGATACTGATAGGATATGTGGTATCCGAAGATGTTTTGAAATTGCCGACGGAGAGGACGGCAACCGTCACCAGGATAATCCCGATCAGCAGGAACAGCCCCACCCATGTTTCCGTTCTGGTTTTTTTACTCATAAAAATAATCAAATGTGATAACGTTCTCGAATTGCTTCGTTAATCAGTTTTTCCTGAAAATTCGGTCTGGGTTCCCCCTGCAGGGTTTTCCAGTCCTCGCCCGACGAGCCGCGGACGAAATTCATCAAAAGAGGGTCTTCCGTCTTCACCAATTCCAGCGGCGTACCTGTCCAGCGGACTTTACCCCGGTCCAGAAAGATCACCCGGTCGGCGATATGAATAACGCTGCTCATGTCATGCGTAACGATCAGCGTCGTAATGTTTTCCCGAATGCAGATGCGGCGGATCATGAAACTGACATTGTCGGATACGACCGGATCCAATCCGGCCGTCGGTTCATCATACAGCAGGCACTCGGGGGACGACACCATGGCCCGGGCGACAGCTACACGCTTGATCATGCCCCCGGAAAGGTTGGCCGGCATTTTGTCACCATGCCCGTCCAGTTCCACGGAAGCCAGGGCGGCCTCCACTCTGGAGCGTATCTCGTTTTCGTCTTTAATACCTTGCTCGATCAACGGGAAAGCAACGTTCTCGAAAACACTCATGGAATCGAACAAAGCCCCCTGCTGGAACATAAAGCCGATCCTGGAACGCAGAGGTGCCTTGTCCGCCTCGGGAACATTGCTCATGCGCTTGCCATCAATCATGACGGTTCCCGACTTGGGATCCAGCAATCCGACAAGATGTTTGAGGATGACGCTTTTGCCCGCCCCGGAACCGCCTATGAGCGCCAAAAGTTCTCCGCGTTTCACCTCAAAACTGACTCCGTCCAGCACACGCTGGGATCCAAAAGACTGGGTAATGCCGTCAACTTCAATGTAGGGTGTTTGCATAATTCGTCTTCCGGTCATTTCGTTAACGCATGAACCCCATCGGGAAAATCTGGTTCAGCACCATTGTCAGCAGGAAATTGGCAACCAGCAGGGAAACGGCGGAATATACCATGGCGCGCATTGTCGAACGCCCGACACCTACGGCACCGTCTACAGTAGCCATTCCTTCCCGGCAGGAAATAATCCCGATCAACATAGCAAAAACAAGAGCCTTGACAACCGAACAAACCAAGTCTCCGATTGCGACAAACTTCTGCATAAAGTGGAGCCAGTAGGCCTCGTTGACGTTGAAAGACACAACGCCGATCACATACGCAGCAAGAACCCCCATCAGAACAGCCTCCAGCATCAAAATCGGCGTGGAAATCAACATCGCCTGGATGCGTGGTTTGACGAGGTAGTCCACAGGATCGACATTCATCGTCCTCAGAGCATCCACTTGTTCCGTCACCTGCATGGTGCCAATTTCAGCAGCCATGGCAGATCCGACACGTCCCGCCAGCATCAACCCCGTAATGACGGGACCCAGCTCACGGAACATACCCACGGCTACGACCGCCCCCCCCATCGTCTCCATTTTCACCGTCTGAAGCTGGAAAAGAGTCTGGGCCTCCAGCACAGCCCCGGTAAAAACTCCCGTCAGCAGGACAACAGGCTGAGAACCGACACCGATCCTCATGATTTGATCGACAAGCACCCGGTAGCGGAACTTCCCATACAAACAACTCCGCAGGAAACCGAAAAACAGGACGCCCATGGATCCAAAAAGATCCAATACATTGAAGGCCATTCGTCCCAGAGTCGCCGGCAAGCGAAAATGCATGAATGTTACTAAACACGTTCAAGAGACCGAATCAAGCCATCATTCTACCATTCCTCTTTAGAAGAATCCATACAACAAAGAAAAGGAACCCCTGCCGCATGTTGTCCGGGGGAAAACGTTTTCGAAACAACTGATCATTACTCCCGACGTACATTCCCATCCTCAGCGATGGTAATGGCGGTAATCATGCCTGTAATGACCATTGTGGTGATGGTGATCATGGTAACGGTCGTCGTAGTGGTGCTTGCGATCGTGATTGTTCTGGATGGCTGCACCGGCAATGGCTCCGGCAGCCAAAGCTCCCACACCGATGGCAACGGCTCCTCCCGGAGATACCGAAGTATTGCCGTAGGCATCCGTCGTACAGGAACTCAGAGGAAAAGCCAGGGCAGCCAACGGAATAAGCCAAACGTATTTTAGTTTCTTTTTCATCGGTTCGTTCATATATCTGTATAGTGACGCCCAAGCGCATTTTTGTTTAAAAAACGTCTTTCCCAGTCATTTCTGACAGGAAAAACCATAGGGGAAGTCCCGATGACTGATGGACATTCTCCCGCCTATCGGGTACATCTGTCGCAGTTGCATTCATCCATGAAAATCCGCTCGATATCCGGCAAAATATACGGAACGGCCTTGAGCCTGCTGCTGGCCGCCACCCCTCTTCTTGCATGGCAGCCTTCCCGGGAAAACGTACCTCCCCCCAGGCAGGAGTTCCGGGCTGCATGGGTAGCCACCGTCCACAATCTTGACTGGCCTTCCCGGTCTGGCCTTTCCGCCGCAGCCCAACAGGCGGAACTCATCCGCATTCTGAACACCTGCGCCCAGTTGAGACTCAACGCCGTTTTCCTGCAAATACGCCCAAACTCCGATGCCCTCTACCGCTCCTCGCTGGAGCCCTGGAGCCAATGGCTCTCCGGCCCGGGAGTTAATCCGGGGTACGATCCCCTCGCCTTTGCAACAGCCCAGGCCCATATTCGCGGGCTGGAACTCCACGCATGGATCAACCCATTCCGGGCCAAAGCCAACAAAAACCACAGCGTAGGCAGAGGCCACATCTCCCTTTCCCACCCGGAAATCATCAAGCCCGCCGGCAGCGTCCTGATGCTGGATCCGGGTATCTCCCGCTCGCGAAGCCATGTCTTGAGTGTCGTTGAGGACATCGTGAAACGGTATGACATCGACGGAATCCATCTGGACGACTACTTCTACCCCTATCCTCCCGCCGTCCTCCGCGACGGCAAGAGCAACTCCCAGCGCCGTGACTACATTAATTCCTTCGTTTCCGACATGTATGACATGGTCAAATCGGCCAAACCTTGGGTACGCGTCGGTATCAGTCCGTTCGGCATTTGGAGGCCCGGCAATCCGAGCGGGATCGAAGCCGGAGTCGATGCCTATGAAAACC
This sequence comes from Akkermansia sp. N21169, assembly GCF_029854675.1. Lineage (NCBI taxonomy): Bacteria > Pseudomonadati > Verrucomicrobiota > Verrucomicrobiia > Verrucomicrobiales > Akkermansiaceae > Akkermansia > Akkermansia sp. N21169. The sequence continues at coordinate 24,432 of NZ_JARWNC010000025.1, forward strand.
TTGCCTGCGACGCCAGAAAATGGCTTCGCAAGGGATGGGTGGACTACCTGGCACCACAGCTTTACTGGAGGTGTGAACCGGCCAAGCAGAGTTTTCCTGCCCTGATGCAATGGTGGGCTGCCCAGAACCCGTCCCGCCCCGTTTGGCCCGGCATCGCCACAGCCCGTATTAAGAGCTCTGAAGATCCAGGAAGACCGGCTTCCGAAATTGCCAGACAGATTCAATACTCCCGCTCCCTGGCGCGTACGGCCCCCGGTCAATGCTTCTGGAGCATACGTTCCATCCTTCAGAACAAAGACGGTATCCAGAAACATATTCGTGCTCTTTATCCTGATGCAGCAATCCCTCCTGCCATGCCTTGGTCGGGATCCGCAGAACCGGGACAGCCCAATCTCAGTGCCACGGGCAACTCCTCCGTTACATCGCTCACATGGACGCCCAGCGGTCGTCCCGCGCGAAAATGGGCCATTCAGGCCCGCTACGGTTCCCAGTGGCGCACGTTATGCCTCCTGCCGGGCAATCAAACAAAGCTGACACTACCCAATTCCTTCATCGGCAATGCCGCTTCACTAGCCGTCAGGGGGATATCTCCCTACGGAGTTCCCGGCCCGGCGGCATCCGTCATGAGGTAAAAAAATCCAGGTTCCCTCACTTTTTTCATCTCTCTACTTGATTTAACGCGTCATATTGGTTAATCCGCATCTATGAGCAAAGCTTTCCTACGATTTGCCCTGTTGGCATCCGCCGTTCTACTGACCGTCTCCTGTTCCGTAGAAACAGATCGGAAGACCTCTCTGGTCAGCGGAAAAAAACAGGATGGTGTGCGTCAGGATTTTGGACAGGAAAAGGACCTCCGCGAACATTATGCCGGCGGGTTTTCCTATAAAAAAATGCCGGATGGCACGATGCAGGTTGCCTCGGACCGCAGAAGCTCATTCGAAGGTAATCGTTACGATACGGGCAATGACGATGCCTTCGAAAAGAAAAAGTTCGACACGAAGGGATTCGAAACATCCCTCGCCGACGTTTCCAGAAAAGCCTTCGATACCAAGGCATGGAAAGACAGCCGCAAACTCAACGAAATGACCGTGGAAACGCCGGAATTCATCAAGAACGCCGAGAATTTCAACAACCGCAAATGGCAGGGAGGAGACGCCAGCTTCGCAACCAGCTCATACGGGGATTCCAGTAAATCCTGGGAGGGCAAGAAAACCTTCGAGACGGATTTGAACGAAAACATCATCCAAAAACGCGCCGATCTAGCCGCTCCTCCAGTCTATTCCTTGAAAGAATACCAAGTCAAAACGGTTGATGAAACCCGCTCCATGATGGGCAGAACCGACTAATCAAGGTAAGTTTGCTTCTCCCCTCTCCATTTATCATTCCAGCCCGCTTTCATCTGGCGACGGATGCATAATTGTCCGGCGCATATCACCGGCCCCCTGAAGCCAGAGTTTGAGGGCATCCCTGTTCCCCTGCCGCAACAAATTCCTCAAGCAATCCAATTCCGCGGCGCATGTATCCAAAGCGGCCAGGACTTCCTCCCCGTTTTCCATAAGAATTTCCGCCCACATGGAAGGTTTGCCCATCGAAACGCGCGTCGTATCACGAAACCCCCCTGCCGCCAGAGCTTTCAGAGAATCAAGCATATCCGTACAATCCTTCCCGGAGCCCCTGGCACAAACAGACGCTAGAGCATGAGGCATATGGGAAATCCTAGCCACGGCCCGGTCATGGGAAACGGAGTCCATCTCAATCACACGACCTCCCACGGTTTCCCAGAATAGACGGAGAGATGAAACTAACGAAGAGGACAGATTTTCCTCATTCGTCAAGGCAACCATGGCATTGCAAAACAACTCCGGATCCGCATATTCCATGCCCTGTTTCTCCGATCCTGCCATCGGATGGGAGCCAATGAATGCCACGTTGCGTTCGGAAAGCCACGAACCCACATCACGGTGGACACACCCCTTCACTGAGCCGACATCCGTCACCAGTGCCTGTTCCAAATTCCCGGCAGCCACTTGCTCCATCATAGAACGCATAGTTCCCACAGGAGTTGCCAAAACAACCAGGTCAGAACCTTGGACGGCCTCATTCAAATCCACCGTATACAAATCCGCAGCATCCAGTTTTCTGGCTGTCTCCAGCGGTTCCTCCCGGCGTCCACATAGATGCACCTTGATACCGGGGCTGTATTTTTTCAGAGCAAGAGCCAGCGAACCGCCCAGAAGCCCCGGGCCCAGTATCGATACGGTACGGATAATGATGGAATCTATCACGAGTAGGAAAAGTATAGAAAAACAGCACTGACCCGAAAGGAAAGTGCTGTATGAAAAAACATCTTATCGGGAATCTGCCTCCATGAGGAAAACTCCGGAAGAGCACTTACGGCACGATAAACTTGCGATCCGGAAAGTGAGGATCACGCATGATTGTACCGGGAGCCTGACGGGTACCGTCAGGTTTCTGAATACGGATCTTTTTCGTCCGGTCATACGGGCTGAAAACGACCATCGGATCTTCCGTCGGCCATGCAGTCTGGATCGACTCGTTATTGGCCGGTTTGGGAGGATTTACAGGAGGCGTCACGGGATTTACCTTAGGCGTCTGGACGGGCGTTTTGACTGTCGGAGACGGGGTAATAGTCGGCGAAGGCGTCGTACCGGGATTGGCAAGAATCTGCCCAATCGTACCCGTACCGGGATTGACTCCCGTATTGCCAGAAGCTAATCCCTGCTGATTATTGGGATCAATGCCAATTGAGGATGGATCCTGAAGCTGGTTAAGAAGCTCCGTTTGATCGGGAGCAGGAATCACAGACGGAGTTTCCGTATTCGTATAGGGCGTTCCATTGAATCCGGGTAGCGGCCTGTCCACAACACGGGGAGGCTGCTCACATGAAACCAGGGCTATTATGCTTACTGCCACAAGGACAGCCATCGGTTGATAACTCTTCATCACTAATTCTGGATTGATGTGGACTTTATACCCCACCATGCAAGGTGTCAATGCCATTTTCCCTAACAAATCATCTGCATGATTTCTCTGGGAGAGAGGCCCTGTTCCCGTAGTGTACGTATAGCCAGGCTCCCATTTCTTTTGGCCAGTCTGACTCCCCGGTCATCGCAAACCAATCTATGGTGTTCCCAAACGGGAACAGGCAGGCCGAGGAGTTCCTGAAGAACGCGGTGTATGCCTGTACAAGGCAGAAGATCCTCACCCCTGGTCACATGGGAAACGCCCTGTTCCGCATCGTCCGTCACAACGGCCAGATGATAACTGGTCAGACAATCCTTGCGGGCGAGAACTACATCTCCCAACATGCAGGGATGGCACACTTGGCGGCCAAAACGCAGATCCTCCCAGGCGAGGTCGCCCGTCAACGCGGCTGCCCGCGCACAATCCAGCCTCCATGCATGAGCGGCTCCGGAAGCGATCAGCTCATCCCGGAGATCAGATGGTAGATCACGGCAGGTACCGGGATAGGAATCCACCGCTTCTCCCTGGGGAGCACCTCCGGAACGGGCGAGTTCCTCTGCAATTTCGCGCCGCGTGCAAAAACATGGGTAAACGACCCCAAGGTATTTCAATCGTTCCAAAGCAGCCGCATACAAAGACATGCGACTGGATTGGAAAACAACCTCTCCGTCAAAGCGAATTCCGAGCCAGCCCAAGTCTTCCATGATGCCGTCCGCCCAGTCCGTCCGGCACCGGACCGTGTCGATATCCTCCATCCGCAGCAGACATTCCCCGCCCAGTTCGTCGGCAAGGGTTCGGGCTTTCCAGGCTGCCAGTACATGTCCCAAATGGAGCAATCCGCTCGGACTGGGAGCAAAACGCGTTCTGGGCAATTTGAAATCCATATCCAAGTGATGGAATATTCCCGCTTTCGCGTCAAATACAAACACATGAACGGCAACTTCCGTGTTCTCTTGTAAATTTATCCTTGCCCACCCCCCCCTGTTAAAGCTAAATAAGCCCATCTCACTCAGAAAGAGAAAATCCAGATTAAAGAACCAACAAACTACCAATCATGGGTCAGCAACACCGCAAAGTCACCAAGCGCCGCCGCCGTATCAACTACATCAAGCGCAAGAAAGAGCTTGAACAGGCTAGCAAAACCCTTCCTGTAAGACTTGCCGTCTCCATTGCCAAGGACGACGACTCGGAAAAGAAGCCCGCAGCGCCCAAGAAGAAGGCAGCCGCTCCTAAAACCGAAGCAGCTCCCGCCAAGAAGGCCCCTGCCAAAAAAGCTCCCGCCAAGAAGGCCCCTGCAGCTGATTCCGAATAATTCTCGGAAATCGGCAAGGCGCAGCTACCATGACGAACAAGGGGCTGCTACCTCGCATTTCTTCAGACTAATCCTTATACGGGTTAGTCTGTTTTTATCTCCGCCCATGGATATCATTTTACAGTATTCCCTTCAAACGGCATTGACGTTGCTTGCCCTGCTCCTTGTCGGAATGGGACTCGCCGGTTGTGTCATCCCCGTCGTGCCGGGCCACCCGATGATATTCCTGGGCTGCATGACCGCCTCCTTCATCTCTTCCTCTCCGGAATACTCCCCCGGATGGGTAACGTGGGGGGCTCTTGCCCTACTCTGCATCATCGGCATGCTGGGAGATAACATTTGTACCTATTGGGGAGCCAAACGCTTCGGCAGCACTAAGGCCGGTCTCTGGGGAAGCCTGATCGGACTTCTCATCGGAGGTTTCTTTTTCCCAATGGGCATACTCATCGGTCCTTTCCTGGGGGCCGTCATTTTTGAGGTCGGGTTTCAAAAACGGGAAATACGGAAAAGTCTTTCCTCCGGGATAGGGGCTGTTCTGGGGATCTTCGCAGGATTCCTGTTCAAATTAGGGATAGCCGCCCTGATGATCGTCTGGTTCCTGACTGCCAGTTACTGGTGCTGACCGGGAAGCATGCCGGCAGCGGTCAGGATGGAATCAAACGAATCCCCCCGCAGCATGCCGACGCGGAAAATTGTCTCTTCGACAAGATTGCCCGGACAAGAAGCTCCGGCCGTAATCCCCACCTTGACGGGAACATCCGGATTCCCCATCACTTCGGGAAAGGAACTTTCCACAATCCGGTGAAGCCTGGTATCGAAACATTCCACTTCAGTCAGGGAACGAATGCAAGCTGCGGCTTCAATGAAAAACGTCGGCACGGATTCCTTTGCAATATCCACCAGATGAGTCGTATTGGAGCTATTGTAGCCACCCACGACGAACATGATGTCCGGTTTCTCATCCAACAACTGGAACAGGGAATTCTGGCGATCTTGCGTCGCCCCGCAAATCGTATCGAAAACGGAATATCGTTCATCATTGCCATCGCGTTTAACCACCGCGTTGCGGATCATCGTCTGGATGGACTGGGTTTCGCTCTTCAACATGGTCGTCTGATTGGCCAGCCCCACCTTGACGAGGTCGCGGTCAGGATCAAATCCCGGAGACATGGCTCCTTCAAAACGTTTCATGAATTCATCCCTGCACCCATGCCCCATCATATAATCCGCAAGGGCGCGTGTGTCCTCTTCGGTGAAAATAATGATGTATTTCCCGCGTCCGTCTTCGCCGAGAGCGCGCGAAGCCGTAGCAAGGGTTTCTTCATGAGTCGCCTTGCCATGAATGATAGAAGTAACCCCCATGGCCGCAAAATCCTTCACTCGACGCCACACTTTCACAACGTCGCCGCAGGTCGTATCGACGATGGAAACCCCCTTGTTCGTCAAAAAATCCATAAACGGAACCGGAACCCCGAAAGCAGGAACGATAACTACGTCTTTTTCACAGAGCTCATCGTATTCGTCGGTCATCGTCTTCCAAGGCAGGCGAATCACTCCCATTGCTGCCAGCTGGCGGTTCACTTCGGGATTATGAATAATATCCCCAATCAGGAAAATACGGTTCTCGGGAAAAACATTCCGGGCGGCATACGCAATATCAATCGCACGTTGGACTCCGGTGCAGAACCCGAACTCCGGAGCCAGCACAAAAGTCGTATGTCCCAATTCCAAACGGTTCCCGGAAGAACGAACAGATTCCACCAGGGCGCTCTGGTAATGACGGCGTACCTTCTCCTGGACAATCCCCATCACTTCGGCACGGCGGACATTCACTCGCGAATTGCGTTTCGGCTGACGATCCATGCCGACAAAAGGCCACAGGAAATCCTCCGCGTCAAGAAGTCATTGTCTCTTGCTTCAAGAAGCTGTTCCCTGTATGCATCGCACATGCTTCTCGCCCTGGCTCCCATGAAAGACATCACGGACCTGGCTTTCCTCCGTGTCCTGACCTCCCTCGGAACCCTGCCTGACTATTTCATTACGGAATATTTCAGATCCAGCCCTCATCACAGTAAGCCCGATCCTAAAATTTTGAGATCTATCGACGAGAACCCGACCGGATGTCCTATCTACGCCCAATTCGTCGGCAGTGACCGCGACTCCCTGGTGCGGGACGCACGACTACTCATGGAGCATCCCGTTGCCGGAGTCGATCTCAACATGGGATGCCCGGCCCATCTCGTCTGCCACAAAAACGCCGGCGGAGGCCTCTTGCGAAAGTTACGCACGATGGATACCATCCTCGGAGGCCTGAGAGATGCTCTGCCTGAAGGTGCCTTCACCGTCAAATGCAGGCTTGGATGGGAAGATCCACAGGAATTTTCCGCTATTTTGGGCATCATCGCGAAACACTGTCCAGACCGGCTCGCCATCCATGGGAGAACCGTCCGGGAAGGATACAGAAGTCCCGTTCATCCGGAATGGATCGCCCATGCCGTAGAAGTCATGCCCTGCCCCGTCATTGCCAACGGCAACATCGTGGATCCGGCAACAGCTTCCGTCTGGATGGAACAATGCCGCCCCGCCGGATTCATGATCGGACGGGCAGCCATCCGCAATCCCTGGATCTTCGATCAATTACGCGCAAGTTTCTGCGGCAAGCCCGTCCCTGCTCTCATCCGGCGAGACCTTTACCGCTACGCCCTTCTCCTATCGGAGGAAACTGCTGCCACGCAGGATCGCTTCGATGAAAAAAAACACGTCAACTCGTTGAAGAAATTCATGGTCTACATGACCTGCGGCTTGCCGGATGCCTTTGGATATGCCATCCGCAGAGTGGCAACACAGCAGGAATTCCAAGCTACATGCGCCGAATTTCTTGACAATAAACTGCCTGTCGACATTCGTCCTCCGGAACATTCACCTCTTTTTGCCCACCATGAAGACCTTCTTTCCGCCGGGCGAGAAAGGGACCCTAATGTTTCTTGCCCTCGGGAGAAGGGTTCCCCATGGGGCGGCGTGTCATCATAAGCGTCTGCTCCTTATACAGAGACAGGGCAATACCCACAACCAGGGCAAAGAGAATAAATACCGTTTTCAACCCGTTGGCAAAAACTCCGATCAAGGTATCGAGAAGCACTTTTTCATTCTCCGTCTGGAAAAACTGCATTAAAAACAACACCGTCTTATACGCATACATCCCCGGAATCATCGGAAGCAAAGAGGGGAAGGCAAATACCTCTGCCGGGCAATATACCCGCTTGGCGAAGAAAATACTCAGTAGTCCGATGATAAACGATGCGATACAGGTGGATACAACAATCCCCATCGACGTATTCTCAATCAGGAAAAAACGCAGACCGTGTCCTACGGCAGCCAGCAGGGCACAGATCGGGATCGCCTTCCGGGGAGGATTCGAAATCACCGAAAAACCTATAGCCGCCACAGCAGCAAAAAATCCGTCAGCCAAAATCGACAGTGCAAAATCCGGTATCATAACATGTTCACTCCATAGATGTACAACGAAATGGCCAATCCCAGTGCAATGCAAATAATCAGGTTGCACGCACCCACCAACCGGGAAATCCCCATCAGGACAAATCCCTGAAGCAAATCCATAATCCCGTTAATCAAGGGAACTCCCGGTACCAGAAAAAGAACGCTCGTCGCCATGGCAACACTCGGCGTCGTCCCCCATTGAAAGAAAACGGCCAATCCGCCAATCAGAGAAGCCACACAGGAACAGACAGTAAACACAATGTAATGGTTCACATGTCGTTTCATCATTTCCTGCCGGACAAAAAAACCGGACAGGGTTGCAGCAAACACAACCACCATCGCGATAAGGTCTCCCTGAAACAACCGGCAAAACGATGCATTGGCCAAGGCAACCAGCATCAGTACCATCCAGCGCGACATAGAGGGAATGGCGACGATTTTCCTGTATTTCCTCCGGAATTCATTCACGGACAAATGGCAGTCATGCACTTCCCAACTCAGTGTACTCAGAAGTGAAATCGTCCTGAAATTGATGGGAGCCGGTTCGATCTTCTTGATCAGTGTCTGCCGGATGGAATGGTCCTCCTTGCGCTTGACTGACATCATCACGGACTTCTGAAGAATCGTAATAGCCACACTGTACCCGAACGATTCCGCAATACGCGACGTATTGCGGACAACACGGGACGTATGCGCCCCGGCCGCCATCATCATCACAGCATAGTGCAGCAACGCATCCGCCGAAATCTGGAACGAGGTTCGTTTTTTCCCGCCGGAATGCCCAACACAGTCGAGATCTCTCCCCTCCCCGGTATCGGAACGGGGGACTTGGGACTGAATCTGTGAATCGGATGGCAATTCCTGTGTCATTTATTGAGGAAAACGAAACCGGCGGATGCATACGCGCCAACCGAGAAATAGTCAAGCATTCAGCATGTTCACGAAATTTGGAGAAAACATATCCCCACGTATTTCATGCTATCCGATGCGGTTACATGGAAAAATCGACTTGTGGCTCCCCACGATTTGCCTAGTATAAGTGTCGTCACTTTCAGCATCCATGATTAAAGCCGACCACCTCTCCAAAACCTTTGGCCGTTTCCAGGCAGTCAAGAATGCCACATTTACCATTAACAAAGGAGAAATCGTCGGGTTTCTTGGCCCCAACGGCGCCGGTAAAACCACAACGCTCAGGATGCTGACGGGATATCTTCCTCCTTCCGGAGGCTCCGCCACCATCGCCGGATACGATATCGTGGAACAAACCCTGGAAGCAAGAAAACACCTGGGGTATCTCCCGGAACACGTCCCGCTTTACGATGACCAGCGCATCACCGAATATCTGAAATACCGGGCTCGGCTGAAGGGCATCCCTTCCAAGAAAATCTGGGACTCCGTCTCCCAGTCCCTGGAACGTTGCGGATTGGAAAACGTGCACCGGAAAATGATCCGAACCCTCTCCAAGGGATATCGCCAACGCGTCGGCCTTGCGGATGCGTTGCTCGGCAGTCCCGATCTTCTGATTCTCGACGAACCAACTAACGGATTGGACCCCAACCAGATCCGCCAGATCCGGGAACTCATCAAAGAACTTTCCAAGGAACATACGATCATCCTTTCCACCCACATCCTCAGTGAAGTGGAAATGATTTGCAACAAGGTCATCATCATTGACCAAGGCATTATCAAGGCAGAAGATACCCCGTCCAACCTTACCTCCAACCTTCGCGCGGCCGGACGCATCAATCTTGAATTTAAAGGCGATTTGGAAAAAATCACCGCTATGTTTGAAGAAATCCCCGCCGTCAAGAAAGTCATCTTCGAAGAAACCTCGGAAGACGGGTGGCACACTGTCACCGTCCGGGCCGAAGCCGGCACCGATACGCGGGAAAAACTGGCCCAAATCATCGTCGGGCAAAACTGTCCTCTCCGCCACATGTACCGCCATGTGCCCAATCTGGAAGAAGTCTTCGTGGAAATGACCCGCCGCAACTAATTCGCCGCTTCGTTTCACATTACCCCGCTTTCTCCCGACATCCCATTCCATCCAACGCTGCCATGTCATCCATTATCACCATTTTCCGCAAAGAACTCCGGAGTTACCTGGGGACGCCATACGGCTGGATCATTCTAGCCTTCGTCATGGCGCTGCAAGGCGTGTCTCTGTCCGCCACTTTGAAGATGTTCCAGATCGCCCCTCAAAAAGAAGGCATCCTGTTCTTCATTCTCCACTCCCCTACCTTCTGGTTCTACTTTCTGTTCATCTTCCCGCTCATCACCATGCGCCTCATGGCCGAAGAAGAAAAAACAGGCACTCTGGAATCGCTCCTCACTGCCCCTATCAAAACGCCGCAGGTAATCATCGGTAAATTCCTGGCAGCCTATGCTTTCTATATAATCCTCTGGCTGCCCATGCTCCTCTACCCCCTTATTGGCGAGCTATCCGATGTTTACATCAATCTTGTCCACGGCTATTCGACCGACACCGGCATCCAACTGAGTTACCGCCTGTGCGATTGGGTCGGGGCGTATTCAATCATCCTGCTCATCGGAGCCTGGTTCACCTCCATCGGATTGCTCTGCTCATCTCTAACCAGTAGCCAGATCATTTCGGGGATCACCACCATCGGTACCCTCGTCTTTATCTTCTTCCTTGGTCTTGTTCCCGTCATATGGGGAGAATTCCCCGCAGCAGGTATCTTCCACTACATCTCGTGTTCCGAACATCTGGACCGTTTTTCCGCCGGCTTGATTGATACGCGTCCAGCCATCTTCTATATCAGCATGACTATCCTGACTTTGGCCCTGACTATCCGCGTTGTGGATCACAGGCGCTGGAAACATTAATCCGTCATTCCCGAACCTATTTCCCCTCTCTATTCACCACCATGAGTGAACCCGAATCTACAGAAACCGCCCCCGCCGCCAAGCCCCACAGGAAAAGGAAAAGTTTTCTAATCTGGCTTAACCTGGCACTGCTTGTTTTCATCGTCCTTGCCGTCAATTATATCAGTTTCCGGGAATACTACCGCCGGGATCTGACCGAAGATCAGCGTTACGTTATTTCGTCCCAGTCCATCAATCTCCTGAATTCCCACCTCCTTCAGGAACGGAAGACTCCCGTCAAAATCATCTTCGCCTTCCAGAGAACCACTCAGAACTACACCCGCATGCGGTCTCTTCTGGAAGATTACGTCCACAATTCCAACGGCAAAATCGAAGTCGAATTCATCGACCCCCTGCGGCAACCCAACCGGGCTCGCGAAATAGCCCTCATCTACGACGGCCTCGAATTCAAGAAAAATCAAGTTGTGATTGATGCCAGGCAGGATACTTCCCGTTCCCTCAAAAGCTTTGAAGGCAAACGGGAAGGAGTTTCCCATGTCCAACACATCCCCGGTGACGCCTTCGTCGTGTACGAAAAGAGTCAGGACGGGAAAGGCATGAAAGCCGTTGCTCTTCAAATGGAAGACATGATGACCGCCGGGCTCATCAGTGCTCTGGAAGGCGTTCGTCGTCCCCTATACGTCATTTCCGACAAAAGCAATTTCAACGCCGATAAAACAGATAACGAAGACTCAGTCTACCGTACGCTGGAACATATCTGCCTCTCCCAGAATCTTGAACCCAAACCACTCGCTATCAATGGGCTTAAAAAAATACCAGATGATGCTATGGGTCTCATGATCGTCGCCCCACAGTACGATTTCACCAAAGAAGAAGTAGACGTCATCTCGGATTACTGGAATCGCCCAAAATCCGCCGTCCTTGCCTTCATTGATCCCAATGCCAAAGACAACAAATACTTCTACCGCTTCCTCCGCGAACAAGGGATACGCCCTCAGGATGACCGTATCCTCCTGCGCAACCGCAAACAAGCCTACTATCAGATCAACGCCATCTTCGCTCCGGGGCTGGAATGCACGGAAGACTTCTGGAACTCCAGTACCGGCCTCGAAGGAGAAAGCATCTCCCTCCAAATCGCCGATGAAGATCCTCAACTCGGCAATCGCAAAATAAAAACCTTCCCTCTCCTCATTACCACATCCGAATTTTACGGAGAAACAAAATATAACAAACTCAACCCTCAGTTTGACGCCCAGGAAGACAACCCCGGCCCTCTCCTGATCGCTGCAGCCATTCTCCGCGGCAACACGAGCGATATCAATCTCAGCAAGGAAACCGGTCGTATGGCCGTCTTCGGGAATGTGGACATCCTTCGTCCGAAGCAAATCAAGCCGGAACAGAGAGACTTCATCCGTTCCATCGTTTCCTGGATGACAGACCGCGAAGAACTCGCCGGCATGGGTTCCAATCATGACCTGACTATCAAGCTCAACCTGGATCGCAACGCCCTATCATTCCTGCAGATGTTGATCAACCTCGGCCTTCCGCTGCTGGCTCTGCTGATCGCCCTGGTCATTTGGAACACACGCCGTAGTTAAAAACAGGACCGCCCTTTTTCCCCCATCTTTTTTACGATCCCATGCTCCTCTTTCGTACTATCCTTCTAAGCATCATCGCACTGGTCTGCCTGGCAGCCACGGTCGTATTGACGATAGACGGGAATCTGTCCCGCCTGACGGGGCACAATGTTTTCGAAAAAGGAGAACGCATCTTCCCTTACAGTAAAAAGGAAATAGACAGCGTCTCATGGATGCGCGTCCGGACCGTCAATGACATGGCAGAGGCCGAAATCAACGACAAGGGCATCTGGTGGCTGTCTACCCCTTGGAATGACCGTATGGATCCCCGCGCGGCTGCCGCAATCCTTCAGTTCACCTATTCCACGGCGCTTGTCGACGAGCTTCCCCTCAACAACACCGTCAGAGGATCCATGCGGGAATTCGGGATCGAAACTACGCCCATCCAACTGACTCTCAAAAACAACTCCGGCAAGCACAAACAGAGCACCATCGCCCGTTACATCCTCGGTTCCACCGCTCCGTGGATCGTCGAAGATCAGGAAGGCAACACCAATGCCACCACCTACATGCGGACGGATTTTTACGGGAACAACCGTAACATCCTGGTAACCACAGGTAATATCCTTCCTCTGTTTAAAGAAGGTATCAGACAATTGAGAGACCACCGTCCCCTTCTGCTCCCCCCGGCTGTCATTAAACTTCCATCGCAACCCAGAAAAATCGTTATCCATCACGGCGGCAAAGAGATTGTCCTTACCCGGACCATCTTCGAAGCTCCTTGGGAAATTGAAACACCACTTCCCGTCAAAGCTGACCAAAAAACCGTTACCAAACTCCTTAACGGTCTCCACAAATTGACGGCCTCCAGAGTATATAATCCTTCGGACGTCACACTCCCTGATGCCAAGAATTCGGACATCACGTCTATTACTCTCGAAAATTTCGACGGAGACCCTCCTCTGACTTTAAAACTCTATCCGTCCGATACTCCCACCTCCAAAACGGTCAAAGCTACCGTTTCCGACCGCAAAGCCGTCTTCGAACTTCCCATTGCCACTAACCCTGATTTCCCCGGTACAGAAGATCTCCCGCTCAGCCTCAACAGTTTGCGATCCCAAACTCTTTGCTCGATTGACAATAAAACGATCAAAGGCCTCTTCATCCGCTCAGTAGGTGGCTTCCCAATCGACATACGCCTTCTCCCTCGCGGCCGCGAAGGTAACAAAGCTGCTCCGGAATGGGTATATTCTGCGGAAGACGTCAATCAAGCTCCCATCAATGAGGCCCAACTTTTCAAGTCGCTAAAAACTCTTCTGGAAGAACCGGTCATTGGATTCGCTACCGACAACCCGTCAGACTTGTCCGACTATGGGTTAAACCAGCCTTACATGTCTATTGCCATCCAGCAGACCAATAACGACTTGACCATTTTCTCCTTTGGGACGGGCAAAGACGGTTCCTGGTATGCCAAGGAGAAAGGAAAACCCAGCATCTACCAAATCTCTTCCGCCTATGTCGATTCCTTCCCGACTGAATCCCTGTATTGGAAACAGAACAAATTGTTTAATTTCAGCCGATTCGAGCTCAGTAAAATGTATTTGGAAAGGATTGGACAGCCTCCGCTCATCCTCAAATACGACTACCTTGACGACACTTGGCAAGGCACGCAGGACGGCAAGGACGTCACCGTCATTATTGACAACAACAGAGCTAACCGCTATCTCAGCGAATTGGAACGAATGAAAGTCGTCCGCTGGCTTCCCTTCACCGATATGGATGCTGCAGAAGCTTTGAAAAATCCGGTCTTCCGCCTCAAAATAGTTCTGGATCCCAGCCAGGCGGAAATTAACATCAAAGACGACAGTTTTGATAACACCACAGGCGATCAGACTTTGTCCCCTCCTCAGGAACTTCAGGAAAAAATCCTCGAAATAGCTCCTGCCGGCGAACCCGGGCATACCTCTTTCTACTTCGGTAAAATGAGTGATTTCCCCTATTATTTCATTCTGAAAATGGATGAAGTACGAATTCTGGGAGCCTCAGTATTCGAGCAGGATTAAATACTCCTGCCTTACCTCATACGGAAAGACAAATCCTTCGCTGGAAATCCGGTACGTATCCTGCGAATAAGCAGCTAAATGTCTCTACTCCGGTTTCATCAAACGAACCGGATGCCGGAGACGAGATACACAGTCAAAGGAAAATACCCGGGGCTACACCAATTCTATGGTGCGCGTTCCGCCATTTCCTAGAATTGACAAGACGTTCCAAATCGCTCCCCGTCACACATTGTGAAAAAAGGGAATGCTCCGTTGCCCCCATAATTTGCTTCTTTAAAAATCCCATCGAAACAAGACTCGGTTGATTGCTCCAATGGAATACGGCGCTATCCACAATAAACAAATTGCCATCCTTGTGAATGTATGAAGGAAATTTCAAATGCGGATTTTCTTCCACATAAACGGATCTCCCAATCCATCTCTTGGCACGGAGAGGATTCATCAATCTCCTGAAAAATTTCATCCATGAAGGAGCATCCGACAAATTCTCAGCATGTTTCCATCGGCTGGACAATTGATCCACCGGATAAAAGTAGGAATAAACCGCTGCCGCACTAACCGGAGATTTACCCATCCATGAATGACGCAACCGGACAACATCCGCAGCATCCCGGACAAGCACCCCCATCGCCTCGGTCAATTGCTCACGCAACTTTTCCACAGTACTCCCCCCCCACACAGCCCGATCATGATCCACCATCAACACGTAATCCGCATCCATTACGTCTACGGCCTTCTTCAAAGCACCGCCAAATCCCAGTCCATCATCAATCATGAAACTTCTCAATCCGTACTTGGACGCCACGGCAGAATCCCCATTGTGCCCTCCGATAAAAAATACACAGACATCGTCAAAAAACCGAAGCAACCCGCTCCTTTCATAAGAAGCCAGCGTCCGTGCCAACGTCCGAGGCGCCTTATCGCAAAAAACAGTCAACCCAACCGTTTTGCCTTCAACTAAACATTCCCTATCCCGTGTCATCGCTTGCAATTTTAGAAAAAGAGTGGCTCTATAACAAGAAACAAAGCCAAGCCTCGAATTTTTATTCCACAAAAAATGGGATCCGTGTCGCTTTACAGGTAAAGGAGTAAGTTCCATGCAACAGTTCATCCACATTCCCAAGCCTTTCAGGGCTCTCGCCAGTATACTAGCCGGATGCCTACTTCTTTCCGGCTGCGTTGCAGATCCCTATTGGGACAACATGTCCGTATCCACCACTTATGCCTCATCGGGATACGGAGGAGACTACGTCAGCTACAACAGCTATACCGGCTATGGAAATTATATGTACGACAGCGCCGGTTTCCCCATCTATGGCTATTATGCGGGCAGACCCGTTTACGGATACAGCCCGGCCGGAAGTCCCATCTTTTCCATCAACCTCCTGTACAGCAACTGCTACGTTCCCTCATGGAGACCCGCATACTATTACCGAGGGCACTACCACTGGCCGCACGGAGTCCGTTATCTGGAACGTCCGAAACCCTCGTGGAATCATGGTCGGCCCTTAGTATACCATCGCCCCAACAACAGGCCCCAGCCCATGCCTCCTTCACGACCGGGCAGTAACTCCCACCGCCCCTCCTCCCCTTCCTACAACAATAGGCCCAACTCTTCCCATCCCTCGTATAACAGGCCATCAGCGGGTCATAGACCCTCCCCAAATACACCTTCCTGGAACAGACCGGAAAATAACAACAGGCCATCGGGCAATCGTCCGGGACGTCCTTCTTCCGCGATTCGCCCGGGGACCGGCGATCCCCAATGGACTGTCAGTAATCGACCGGAAGCCTCTTCACGCCCCCATGCTCCCAGCTCCTCTTCGGGAAACAGCGGTCGCCATAGTCGTCCTTCCTTCAGCGGAGGTTCATATACCCCCGTAAGTTCCTACTCCGGATCCGGTGGCAGCAGGCCATTCAGCGACAGCTACTATTCAAGCCATTCATCATCATCCAGCAGTACATCCTCGTCTGACAGATCCTCAAGTTCGCGGGACGGAGCCGGATCATTCGGTCCTTCCTCCCACCATCGCCCTTCCAGAAGATAACCTCGACAAGTCAGACTTCCTTCAGCATTCCCCGGTAACCAAGATGTAAAATTGGTACAATAAAAAAACAGGCAGCCTCACTTCCGGAATCATACCGCGGGTGAGGCTGCTTGATTTTATTATTTGCTGTTCAATTAAGCTTCAACAGAAGATTTGGGCAGGAAAACCGTCCTATCTGCAAAGACAAGGATATATCCCTGCTCGCACAGCCAAAGAATATCGCGCACCAATTCCTGACGGCGGTTTCTGATAAGATCTTCTTCAGAAACAACAGGAACTGCCGCTTTCACTTCAGCAGGTTCTCCTTCCGATGGAACGGCAGCAGGAACCGGTTCTACGGCAACTTCTGTAACCGGAGACTCCGTTTCAACCGCAGTAATTTCTTCGGCCTTCTCCTCGGAGGGAACGACAACCTCGTCAGCCATCGGTTCGGCAGACGCCGATTCCAGATCACCCGCATCCGAAGCAGTCGGAGCCGGATCAACTGGCACTGGAGCCTCCCTGGCACCCTCTTCCGAAACCTTGGGTAAAACACCTCCGAGTTCATTGAGCATGACATCCACCCCCTGGCCCGCATGTTCCCGGACCCAGTTGAGAATAGCCGTCATATTATCGGCAAGTACCGTCCCCGACGGAACCGTTCGCGGCCTGCTCGGACCGGTATGATGCCCGTTATTCCATTTAAAAATGGGCATATGATGACGGGCAAGACCGTGGCAAAGGTTAGGGATCAACATACTGGGATGCTTTCTCGTCACATCGGCCAGTTTCACCAAGTGTGCCCAGAGTCCGGGAGAAAGATGCTTCCGGTCGGCCGCTCCATTGACAAACACCTTGTCTCCCACGAGATAGACTTCATCGAAATGATGGTCGCTAAAATCCTTCTCCACAGCGGCACGATCCGCGAGAATAACGTCTCCGGCGTCCTCGCGAACAGGCTTCCAGACGATACGGCGACTAGCTTCCGCCAACCACTTTTGAACGACTTCCTCATCCTTGACGATTTCAATCGTACGGCGGAAATCGTCAACCGACATATTGGAGAACTTGTCACGGTGCAAGGCCGCCACAGCGGCTTGGTAACCGTGCCAATTCACCGGACCGATCAAATCTCCGGAAAGACGGCATTTTGCTATTCCCTGAAAATCACCCTTGGGAGGATCCACTGGTTCTTCTTCAGTCCTGTAAAATTCATTAAACCACGGAGCTCCCCACAGGAAACGCAAAGCCTCCTCACGGGAAATCCAGCAGGAACGATCCTCCTTCTTGGACTGAATCAACTGAGGGCCTCCCTCCCGCTTCATATAGACGAGATCGTACCGATCACGACCGCCCATCACAACTTTAGCGAAATCAAACAGAGAAACAGCGCGTTTGTGTTTATTCACCTCAGCCGCCCATACCGCAAGCAGAACATCGACAGGACGCAACTCCACGCGAAGTCCCGGCGTCGGTTCGGCAAGTTCCTCCCTAGGCTGGCGCGGACGATCAAAACGTCCCCCCTTGCCCTGCGGGCGTCCTCCCTGGCGGAAGCGGTTTCCTCCCTGGCCGCCTTCTCGACGGTCATCTCTGCCGGTCGTGCGATCGCGACGTTCGCCACGGAACCCTTGTCCCTGACGTCTTTCGCCACCCCGACCGCCGGCACGTTCAGCGGATCCTTCTTTCCTGAATCGCCCACTTCCTCGTTCCTCCCGATTACGGAAAGAAGAAAAGTCGGCACGTCGCGGCTTGTCGCCGGTTTCCCGTTGACGAGCCCAGGCCGGGCCGAACTGGAAATCGGTCAACCCCGACAGATCAAGGTTGTCATCAAACGAATCCTGCTTGGATGTTTCTTCGGTCATGATTGTGTCCGTGTTTCATTAGCAAGTAAACATGAGGCATGGCAATCATTTTGCGTGCTAGACGCCATGAATTTGTGCAATTTGTGTGTTGAGAGGCATATTTGCCCGCCAAAACCGGTCTATTCGTCCCGTTCTTCCGGCGCATATTTCAACCTCTCGATACACCATTCACCCCCATTACCGACATGGACACTATCCGTCAACGACTCGAAGAAAAAGGCTACAAACTTCACCCGGCCCCTGCCCCCGTAGGTTCCTACGTTCAGTGCGTCCGCACCGGCAACCTCCTCCACCTCTCCGGAGGCATCTCCGTCAATGGAGAAGACTCCTTCTACGGTAAAGTAGGCCAGGAATTGACCTTGGAACAGGGCCAGGCTGCGGCACGAGCCGCTATTCTCAACCGCCTCGCCGTTGTTGAACAAGCAGTCGGTTCCCTAGAAAAAATCACCCGCATTGTCGCCCTTAACGGATTCGTCAATGCCGGTCCCGAATTCTACGACCACCCCAAAGTCCTCAATGGAGCCTCCGACCTTCTGCTCGAAATATTCGGAGAAATAGGCCGGCACAGCCGCACGGCGGTCGGTGTCTCGGCCCTGCCCCTCAACGTTGCTGTAGAAATCAGCCTCGTTGTCGAAGTAGCCGACTAACATTGAACGCTGTGTAAGCATATTCATCCTTTCGTGGCAGGCATGGATTCCCCCATGTCTGCCTTTTTCTTGTATCCTTCGACCATTCCCACTTGAAAATTTTTACTAAAGCCACTATAGTAAGCCCCGGTCTTGACCGAACAATCAATGCTCCTGTGGCGGAATGGTAGACGCTGCAGACTTAAAATCTGCTGCCGGCAACGGCGTACGGGTTCGAGTCCCGTCGGGAGTACCAAAGCTATTGCTCCTAATAGTCCTAACACATTGTTTTTAGGACTTTTTTGTTTGTTTTACAAATTGCCTCATCCATCAATTTCGAGGTGGAGCCCATAACTTTTACCCAGGAGAGTGTTTCTACTTTTCCATTGGATTCTCTTGTGGTAAAGTCGGGGAGTGCCCGATGGAGTCTTTTTTCTCTCCAGCGGTATTTCAATTCAAACAATCTCGTCATTATGATCCCCGCAGAATTCAAAAGCGCGCTGAATGAAGCCCTCGCCGATTTGCGAACCCAAGGCCTCTACAAGAGCGAACGATTCATTGATTCCCAGCAATATTCCCAAGTAACGCTCAAGGATGGCCGTTCCGTCATCAATATGTGCGCCAATAATTACCTCGGCTTGGCCAACCACCCGGAAGTCATGGAAGCCGCCCGCGATGCAATCAAACGCTGGGGTTTCGGCGTGGCATCCGTCCGCTTTATCTGCGGTACGCAGACGCTTCACAAAGCTCTGGAAGAACGCCTCAGCCATTTTCTGGGTACGGAAGACACCATCTTGTACGGTTCCTGTTTCGATGCCAACGGCGGTCTTTTTGAAGCCCTGCTCGGACCTGAAGACGCTATTATTTCCGATGCTCTCAACCACGCCTCCATTATTGACGGAGTCCGCCTCTGCAAAGCCAAGCGTTACCGTTACAACAACAATGACATGGCCGATCTGGAAGCCAAACTTCAGCAGGCTGATGCCGAAGGTGCCAAAATCAAGCTGATCTCTACGGACGGTGTCTTCTCCATGGACGGCATTATTGCCCAGCTGGACAAGGTGCGCGACTTAGCCGCCAAATACAATGCTATTTTCCACTTCGACGATAGCCACTCCACCGGTTTCATGGGAGCAACGGGACGCGGAACGCATGAATATTGCGGCCTCCTTGGAAAGATCGATATCACTACAGGTACGTTAGGCAAGGCTCTCGGCGGCGCCAACGGCGGCTATACGTCCGGACCGAAGGAAGTCATTGAGATCCTCCGCCAGCGTTCCAGGCCCTATCTGTTCTCCAACAGTATCATGCCTGCCATCGCCGCTGCTACGATGAAGGTGATCGACATTCTGGAACGTTCCACGGAAGCCCGCGATAGGGTCGAGGAAAACACCCGTTACTTCCGGACTGCCATGACTGGCGCGGGCTTCACCATTTCCGGCAAAGACCACCCGATTTCCCCGGTCATGCTCGGCGATGCCGCCTTGTCCCAGAAGTTCTCCGAGGCTCTTCTCAACGAAGGAGTGTACGCTGTCGGCTTCTTCTATCCGGTTGTTCCCAAAGGCCAGGCTCGCATTCGTACGCAAATCTCGGGCGCTCACACGAAAGAACAGCTCGACAAGGCTATCGAAGCCTTCTGCAAGGTTGGTAAAAACCTTGGCGTCATCTCCTGATCAGGGGGATGCCATCCCACCGATCATTTAGTTGATTAACGATCATGGACGCGGTACCTCCCACGCCAAAAGCCCTTCCGGTTGTTTCGCCGGGCCGGGTACTGCGTCCAGCCCCTCAAATTCCGGACCACGAAGTTGTCCGCCAAATCGGCAGCGGAGCCTATGGAGAGGTTTGGCTTGCCAAATCCATGACCGGTGCATGGAGAGCAATCAAAATCGTATGCAGGGACGACTTTGAGGACGAGCGAACGTTCAATCGTGAATTCCAGGGAGTCCAGTATTACGAGCCGATCGCTCGCAACCATCCCGGCCTGGTTCACATTCTGCATGTCGGTTTCAAGTCCAGTCCATCTCCGTTCTATTATTATGTGATGGAGCTCGGGGACGATGCCCAGGCCGGCATTCATATCGACCCTGCCGAGTATATTCCCCGGACGCTCCATACGGATATGAAGCTTGCGGGGCAACGCCCCCTTCCTTTGGATTATTGTCTGGAAGTAGGCAGCCAACTGGCTCATGCGTTGATTTACCTTCACAGCAAAGGCCTGACCCATCGCGACATCAAGCCGGCCAATGTCGTTTTCGTCAATGGACGTCCGAAATTTGCCGATATCGGACTTGTTTCCAAAAACGACCACCACAGTTTTGTCGGTACGGAAGGTTACATTCCTCCAGATGGTCCGGGAACCAAACGGGCAGACGTTTATGCGCTGGCCAAGGTGCTGTATGAAATCAGCAGCGGCAGGGACAGACTGGATTTCCCGGAACTACCGGACAAAATTCCGGACGGAGCTCAGCGTAAAAAATGGCTGGCCTTCAACGACATTATCTGCGAAGCAGGAGAACCTGATGCTTCCCGTTGTACAATCTCTACTGCGGAGGAATTGGCCGATGCTATCGATTCCCTTCGAGGCAAGTCCCTTCATCCACAATACGGTTCCAAAAAACGGAAGAAGAAAAAGCATAAAAAACCTCTGGGCAATACTGCCCGCATGCTTCTCTCCGCTATTGCGGGAGCCCTCGTTTCCATTAGCATTGTCGTTGCAGTCGCTTGGTATCTTCTTCCCAAAAGCAGTCTGGAAATCCTGAATATTTCCGGACAACAGGAGGATGCCCCACCTGTCCAGCAAAGGCAACCTGTCAATGCTCCGAGCATATCCTCCCAGCAGGATGCTTCTCCCTTCTGGCAATCCAAGCCCCAGCCCTCGCAAGGTTATGTCCTGGTCACCAGTTCTCCGGCAGGCGCGTCCGTTTACGATGACAAGGGCAATTATCTGGATGAAACCCCGTATGGCCCCATTGCCGTGCCGGCGGGTATTTCTCCCGTCTACTCCATACGCAAGACGGGATATGAAGAAATCAAGGGCACGGGGGTTGTAGAAAAAAACAAGACTCTTGTTCTCGGCGGTACTCTCAAACCTTTCCATCCCCCGGTTCAGGGTGAATACTGGACTGATGCAGAAAACAACCGTTTCATGCCCGATGGCGAAGGCCATACGGCGGAAGCTCCCCTCAATATCGATGATTTCAATAAGTTCCTCTCCAAAAGCAGGAACAAAAAAAACATCCCTGTCATCTCAATGCCGGAAACGCCTGCAACCGGCAAGCCTCCACTTGCCCTGACTGATCAGGAAGGCATTATTTCCTATCTGAAATGGATTACTTCCGCATGCATGAAGAAGGGGATTCTCAGTTCCAACTACGTCATGACCGCCCTGCCCATTCCTGGGTACTCGACACGCAACGGTACCATGCAGGCTTACAGGATTCGCGTAGAGCCAGAAAAGAAACTTCCTGTCACAATCCTGTCCCAACCGGAAAACGCCAGTGTTTTCTGGAACGGTAAATACATCGGGCGAACGCCTCTGGAACAGGTCTCCGTTCCACAGTCGCCCTACTCGGTCAAGGTGAAAAAAGACGGCTTCGCTACAATTGAGCGCAATGGTCTTTCCCCGGAAAACCTCTATCTTTCCCTCCAATTGGACAAAGACGAGTCCGTAGAATACGATTCCCCATGGAAAAACAGTCTGGATATGGAATTTGTCCCGCTTGCCTCCGATGCCATGGCGCTTGCCCATGAAGTGCGTATCAAGGATTACCGGGCATTCCACAAATCCACCTCCAAGGATACTCCGGAGCCTCCGGAATGGAAAGACCGCAACGACTATCCGGTCACCAATGTTTCTAAAAAGGACGCAGAGCATTTTGCCAAATGGCTGACTGGACGTGAACGGCGTTCCGGCCGCATCTCCGGAACCGATACCTACCGCCTTCCTACGGATGAGGAATGGAGCCTTCTTGCCAATATCCGTGCTGAAAACGGAACCACTCCCTACGAGCGTTCGCTCTCCGCCATGAACGAGACTCCTGCGTTTTACTGGGGTACCGCCTGGCCTCCCAAGAATAATACGGGGAACTTTGCCGATGATTCCGCATTGTCCTATCTACCCTCCTTCCGGGTTATTACCTCATACGAAGACGGCTATCCGGAACTTGCTCCCGTCAAGTCGTATGATCCCAATCGCCTCGGCTTGTATGATCTGGACGGTAATGTACAAGAATGGGTGGGTGATTCATATGGAGGAGATAATGCCCTCATCCCGATCAAGGATTACGATACGGCGCGCGGCGGCAATTACCTTTCCTTCCGGCCTGCCCAGCTTTCTATCCGTGCAAGAACCCCTCTGCCCCCGGGGACGAAGGACCCAGCCATTGGCTTCCGCTTGATTCTTGTCCGGCAATATGAAGCGGAGGAATAAACGAACACTCCTCAACCGCTGTACTCCATGATTCGGGGAGAATCTCAAAGGAACCCTCGGGGAGTAATGGAGCCCTTTTCTTCCTCCTCATCGCGAATGGAGGAAAGCTTTCCCAAAACCTTGTATTCCTTGCCTTTTTTCTGAAGAGCTCCCTGGGAAACAAGCGTTTGAAGCTTCTCGTAGATGCGCAACCTCAGGATCTCTTCCCCTCCGGTGGAAATACCCTTGCTCTTCATCGCTGCAAGGACTCCCTCAAAAATGTCGTTGAAAAGAATCGTATCGGCACAAGACAACACGACAAGCATCTCACTCCGAATCGCATCGGGAGAGCGCCGCGGAATATGCCCATTCTTTCCAATCTCCATTACCTTACGGTATAACACATTTAAAGTGGAGAGTCAAGGAGACATTCCACTTTCGGAATCATGCTTCGGCACGAACCCCGAGTCAGAATTCTGTGTTGTCCCTCGCTTTACCTCCTCGGGCATTGATTCCCCCAATCAGGAGAACAATTTCCCCTTTGGGAGGACGTTCCGCGAATTGCCCGGCAAGTTCGACAGCAGTCCCGCGATGATAAGTTTCAAACGTTTTGGTCAATTCTCTTGCTACGCAGATCGGAGTTTCCGGATCAATTGTCGCCAGGGTCTGGATGCTTTTGACGATACGGAACGGGGATTCGTAGAAAATCGATGTAAAATCCGCTTCGACCGCTTTTTGCAGCAACGCCGCCTTCCTGCCCGACTTGACGGGAAGAAATCCGCCGAAGAAAAAGGCGTCACTCGGCATTCCGGAACCGACAAGGGCAGTCACAACTGCAGACGGCCCGGGCAAGACAGTGAAACAGACGTCGGATTTTTTCAACGCCTGAATCAACCTGTAGCCCGGATCGCTCACGCCGGGCATTCCGGCATCCGTCACAACGGCAAAACGTTCTCCCGCTGCAGCCCTTCGGACAATTTCCCCGGCCCTGGCCGCTTCATTGTGTTCATGCATGCTGAGGAGAGGTTTGCGAATTCCATAATGGGTCAGAAGCAATCCCGTATGCCGGGTATCTTCACAGGCAATCGTATCAACGCTTGCAAGTACATCCAAAGCACGCCGGGTAATATCCTCCCGGTTTCCGATCGGCAAGGGCACGAAATAGACGGAATAAGCGACTTCGGACATGATGTTCTCCGTATGATACTTTCAGGTGTTGTCGTAGATCTTCCGTCAGCCGTTACTGACGGCTCCGCAAATGTCGTGGGCTACCAGCCGGGTCGCATACGACAGTGCATTCATCTTGGCGGACTGCTGATTGCCGACATTAAACAAGCTGGATACCGCCGTTGCCGAGCTGGTCCATAGCACTTTGTTGGATTTGTTGTCGATAATCTTGTAATTGACATTCAACTTCAATCCGACTTCCATACTCTTATAGGTATCCTGGTAGCTGGAACGCAGCTGCATGTAATCAATGGAAGCCACGCTGCCTTCCAACCGTGCGTCAGCCTTTTTGGAGGAAAGCAGAGAATAGGTACCTTCCGTCTGGATTTCTTCCGCAATAGCACTGGAAACCATAGCACCCGCCCGAGGTTCAAGAGAGTTGTTGGTGAACACCCCGACGGAAATAGAATGGACATCCTTCAGGGCGACGGGTTTCAGCCCACCGATATGGTATCCGCATGAGCTGAATAACAAAGCAGTCACCACCGGCAGGAGGCACAGGAGAAAATATCGCATGGGTTGACGGAAGGATGGCATCATGAAGGCAAACAGGAAGATTACTTGGCGGGAGCCCCCATGGATTTCAGATGATCTTTGGCCTTGGCGGCAGCTTCGGGGTTCGTCGCCTCCAGGGAAACGACTTCCTGGAAGCAAAACACGGCAGCGTTGTAATCTTTCATCCGATTCAGATAGTACTCTCCAATTTTCAGTTTTTGGTCAACAAGCTGGCGTCGAATGTCGTCAAGCCCGGACTTGGCATGGGACGAATGAGCCGTATCGGGATAACGCTGGAGATAATCTTCGTAGGCTTCCTGGGCCCGCATGATGTTGGCATGGTTGCGGTCGCCTTCAATCTGGGCACCACGGTACAAGTCCGCCACCTGGAGCTGGGCACCGGGGGCATAGGGACTATGGGGGTAGTTATCTACAATCTTCTGGAAGGTGTCGATGGCTTCCAGATTACGACCTTTTTTCATCAGATATTCCCCGAGGAGATTCATGGCCTCGGGAGCCGTATCCGCATAAGGGGCATTGGTACAAACACTGTTGAGCCACTTGACCACAATCGTAGGATCCATGCCGACGTCAAACAACCACAAAACCTTGTTGGTCAACTCGCCGCGAGCAGCAGCATAAGCAAGGTTCTTCTGCGCGTTCAATGCGGCACTGTAGAGAGGCGTATTCGGATAGCGATCAATTACGAATTGGTACGTGTCAAATGCATCCATGGGCTCACCCAATGATTCGTATAGTTGGGCCTGGCGGAATTTGGCCTGAGGCGCTTCCGGGGCAAGAGGACAGTACCGAGCCAGCCTCCTATATCGTTTGATCGCGCCGTTCCAATCATTTTTGGATTCGCAGGCCTGAGCCTCGGACCAATATTTTTGAGCCAGAGGATCAATGAGACGAAGTGACCCGGCAGGAGGCGGGGCATCCGAACTACACTGGGTAAGAAGAAAGGAACCGGCCAAACAACCGATTAACAGAAAAGCCTTGTTCATGGACGTTTTTTATTAGCTGAATCTAGAAACGGCATCAAGCCCGATTCTTCAGAGAAGCAGAATTGACAAAAGTGCCGGATATCAATGCTTCCCATAGACGGCTTCGGCATCAAAAGCCAAACCTTCCTCGGCCAGAGCAAGAGTAACCGGCTTACCCGGTTCGACCTGGCTACCGAACGGAACGGAACGGTAGAAGCAGGAGTGGTGGCCGGTGTGACAGGCTCCGGCGCCAACTTGATCCACCAGAAGAATCAGGGCATCCTGATCACAGTCCACAAGGATCTGCTTGATTTTCTGGACATGGCCGCTGGTCGCTCCCTTGTGCCATATTTCCTGACGGCTGCGGGAATAATAGACGGCTTCTCCGAAAGCAAGAGTCATTTTAAGAGATTCTTCATTCATGTAGGCCAGCATCAGAGGTTCGCGGGTCACGTGATCCACGGCCATTGCGGCAATCAATCCGTTCGCATCAAATTTAGGAGCGAAATCAAGGCCTTTTTCCACGTCTGTTGCAGTTCGGGCCGTAAAAACGATCTGGTCA
This sequence comes from Akkermansia sp. N21169, assembly GCF_029854675.1. Taxonomy (NCBI): domain Bacteria; kingdom Pseudomonadati; phylum Verrucomicrobiota; class Verrucomicrobiia; order Verrucomicrobiales; family Akkermansiaceae; genus Akkermansia; species Akkermansia sp. N21169. The sequence goes on from NZ_JARWNC010000025.1 coordinate 50,910, forward strand.
GTTTGCTTGTTGTTATCCATAGCCGAAAGACTCATTACACGAAATATCTGCCAGCATCCAATCTTTTCTGTTGCCCTGACGCAATGAAACCGTTTCCATAGTGCCCATGTCGTTCACGGAACCACAGGCCAGCCAGCTCCTCTCCACCGCCTATGCCAGCGGACGTTTCCCCCACGCCCTTCTCGTCATCGGGGACGAGGCCTCCGGAACTCACAAGCTCGTCCTGGGAATGATCCGTCTGATTAACGAGGGAACCAAGGGAGATTCTCTGGAAGCCATCCGCGATGAATACATGCGCCTCGTCCGTCCCAGGTCCAAGTCCAGAAAGATCCTGATCGACGATATCCGATCCGTGGAACCCTTCCTCCAGCAGAAAGCCGATGCAAACCACCATAAAATCGTTGTTATCCTGGAAGCGGAACGCATGAATGACGAAGCGGCCAATGCTTTCCTGAAAACTCTGGAAGAACCTCCCAACCAGACGCTGATCATCCTTGTAACGTCACAACCGGAGCAATTGCTTCCCACGATCATATCGCGCTGCATCAACGTTCCCCTGTTTTCTCCCGGCGGTAGTATCCGGCTTACTCCCGTCCAGCAGGAACTCCTCCCCGCCTGGGCAGAAGCCACCGAACACATGGGAGACGATCTGGCCGCCCTTTCATTCCGCTCAGTCCTTCTGGAGCTACTCGGACGCCGAAAGGCGGACATCACCAAAAGAATGACGCAGTCTCTCAAGGAAGAATCCAAGGCCATCGCCCAAGCGACGGATACGTCCAACTGGGAGTCACAAAACAAGGATCTGAATGCTGCGTTGATTGAAACCGAATACCTGGCGGAACGCGACCAGGCAATCGACCTGATGATTCTATGGTTCGGTCAGGCTGCCGCCATCGCCTCGGGGGCTCCGTCGACGGAACCCATGCATCCGGGCGTTACCCAGCTAGCCCGGACAATGCCCGTACCGGAAATCCTCCAACGCATGAAAGGAGTCGAACAACTCCGTGCCGACCTTAAATTCAATGTTCATGAAGGACTCTGCATGGATGTCCACCTTCTGGAGGCCTTAGGTAATCTGAATGTTTGATATTCTCCGGGGTTAGTCCAGTTCCTTCCTCAAATAGAACATATCAATACATCGGACACCGTTTTCCATGATCGGTTCCGCATAATTGTCGATGAAAAAATTCTTCACGACATGCGATGGGACAAAACCGAATCCGGAATAAAATGCACGGCCACTGTCGGAGGTACCCACATACATGGTTTTCCAATAGGCGGAACAGGCCTTAAACACGTACCCCAGCAGGGCACGGGCATACCCCCTGCCCCAATCCCGCTCGCGCGTGGCCAGATTTTTCAGTTCGCAGGTATCACCTTCTCCCGGGATGACCAGAGCTTCGCACACCGGGACACCTTTGACGAAAAGAGCCCACATAGAGCCCTCCTCCCAATACTTCCGTACAACGGTTTCATCAGGATCGGCCAAAATCAGCAAAGGCAAGAATGGCTCGCGCTCACCGGGGAGAATTTCACGGATTGTCCAGCCGGGCTCCATGAAAGAGAAAATGAGGAGGTTGCGATCAGCGCCCCGGAAGAAGTTCGAAAGTAAATCCCTTAAGGTATTCCGTTTCCGGCAAGTTGAGCAACACCGGATGATCGGGTCTCTGACCGTGCCGCGCCATCAAACGCAATGTAGCCGGAGCATCGATTGCCGCCTCGCGGATGCTGTCCTGGAACAACTCGGCACTGGCATGATGAGAACAGCAGAATGTGGATAAAATCCCGCCCGGGGCCAGCATCTTCATGGCGCGGAGGTGGATTTCCTTGTACCCGCGCATCGCATCGTGGAGGGACTTCTTGTTGCGCGTAAACGAGGGGGGATCGAGAATAATCAAGTCCCACTTCGGTTCGGCGCCTTCGCGCACCCTGTTCGACTCGCTCTTGAGGAAGTCGAAGGCATTGTCAGCCACGGCCTCCACCTTCACCCCGTTCAGGGTGGCATTCCGGCGCACGGCGACAACCGCCTCCTCTGAAACATCGACTGCCGTCACCTGCTCCGCTCCGGCAAGGGCGCAGGCCAGGGCAAAGCCTCCCTGGTTGCAGAAACAATCCAGCACTCGCTTGCCTCGGGCAAATTCGGCCACGGCGGCGTAATTATCCAATTGGTCGAGATACAGCCCCGTCTTTTGACCAAACTCAAGATCCACGAGGAAGCGCACCCCGCGTCCACTGGCTTCAAAAGGCGTCGGAGCCGTACCTGTCAGCATTCCCGTAAAAGGCTCCAGCCCTTCAGCGGCCAGCATCGGGGAATCGTTGCGGACGATGATGCCTTCCGGCTCCAACAATTCCTGCAACACATCGCCAATCAAATCCAGCCTCATTTCCATGGCAACCGTCAGAGCCTGAACCACGAGGTAGCGGGCATACTGATCGACAATCAAGCCCGGCAAGCCATCGGATTCACTCCAGACGAGGCGTCGCAATTCCTCTCCCGGCATCAGGCGGTTGCGCACATCGATCGACTGGCTGATGCGACGGAAGAAGAAATCCCTGTCCAGCTTTTGCTTCCTTCGGGAAAATCTGCGGGCGACAATCTGAGAATGAGAATTGAAAATCGCGGATCCCAAAAAGTGGTCCTTAAAATCCCTTAATGCAACCACATCGCCCGGCTGGGGATCCCCAAACACCTTGCGCACTTCCGTACCATACACCCAATCGTGACCCTGAAATATTCTTGCCCGTGGAGCTACAACCAAACCTGCCATAAGTAAGTTCACTCTACCCCATCCCCGCCCAACGGGCAATTGAAAACTGGCCCCCATGCCTGATAGAATCCAAGAACCCCGGATGGATTCCCGGACCTCCTACCCGCATCGAAGCCATCTCCCGAAGGACGGCAAAAGTACGCTCGCCAGGCGACGGCCTCGGGTAAGCATTTACCCGAGGCCATCAATAGGATTAATGTATAAGTCCGCCCTTACACAAACCGGAAAAAGAGCTTATGTATGGTAATGAGACTTTTTGTATCTTGATTTGAGAATCGGGAGCCCAGAGATCTCGTTCCCCATCATATTTTTCAGCAATTGTTACTTGAATCTTAATTTCAGGACATTTGATGTATCTAAAAGTACGCGTATTTGTAAAAAGTCCTGGTTCCCGATCAAACAACTTCCGCATTTCAGCAACAGTAGAGCCAGGTTGAATCGATTCAATTTCCTTAATATGTTGTTGTAACCATGCAGAAGTAATAGCCGCAGCAATCTCGGGAGGTGGCATTTTCACATGTTCTACTTTTTTTGGGGCAACTGCCGGAGCAGGCATGGAATCGGGGTCTTCTCTTGCGCATGAAGTCAAGAGAAACGGAACACAAATAGATAATAAGCAATATTTGACGGCGATTATTTCCATAATAAATTATTTATTTTTATATACAACACATTCAATCAAATTGCAACAAAAATAAAAATAACACCTCAAAAACGTGCTGAATTATGAGTCAGGACAATTGGATCACTGGCACTCGCCACAAGCCCCCCCCATGAAAATACTTGATAATATAAAGGATTTCATTGTTTTGATTTTTTGTATTCACCCAATCCTTTTGGGAGGACTTTCCTAAAATCACATCAAGTCAAAAAAGTCAAGATGTTCTTTTTCTACAAGGCGAATATTTTGTTTTACATATCAATTATCTCCAGCAAGCCTAAATACTGAGATCACAGAGATAGAAATCTTGATAGATTTTGCAGATACTATCCGTATTTGATATAGTTCTTTCCATTTCTTTTTCATGAAACCCTCTCTTCCCCTCCTTCTCCTTTCCGCCTTCCTCCCGGGTATCCTTGCTTCCAGTATCGTCCTAGCGGCAGATACTCCCCTTCAAACTTCGGCAATGCAGGAACCGTCACCGTTCCAGAAGCAATTCAGAACGCAGAGTTATATCGCCTACCCGCCCGTCAAATCCACTGCGGCACAGCTCAAAACAAATTCCTACAGTCAATTTGAAAACCCGACGGGCATTGCTTTCGCGGCAGGAGAAACAATCACTCTGGATGTCGCCCCCCTTCAGGGACAAACGCTGGAATTGCGCATCACGGACTTCAGCACGGAGCGCATGCAGGACAGCTCCTACCCCCTCAAAAGCGGAAAAAATACGATCGTTGCCAAAAACTCCGGCCACGGCTACATCAGCTACTTCTCGGACAAATACAAGACCGCACGCCCCGTCACCATCTCTATTGCCGGCGGCACCGTCAACGGATACTTCGATTCCTCCCGGCACACCAACCGGGACTGGAAAAACCTTCTCGCCTCGGCCACATCGCCCATTCTCGACATCCGCGGCAAATACGTCCAGCTTGCCTACCCGGTCGCAGCCCTCCGGGAACAATGCCCCGGCGACGGTCTCGGCCTCATCGGCATCTATGACCGCATCATCTCCATTCAACAGGAAATCATGGGACTGGACAAATATAAATGCCGTCCGAAAAACCACATGTTCGGACGCGTCATTTGGAAGGGATTCATGCATGCCGACGGCTATGGAGCCGCCTTCCACAACAATACCATGAAAAACCTCGCCAACATCGCTGCGATCAAAAAGGATCCCTGGGGCATCGCTCACGAATTCGGTCATGTCAACCAGGTGCGTCCCGGCATGAAATGGGCCGGCACGGGAGAGACCACCAACAATATCTATTCCATCTGGACCAAGTATCTCTTCAGTCCGGAATACATCAACCTTGAACATCACAAAAAGGATGATACCTTCGGCAACCGCGTCGAAGGAGGGCGCTTCAATGCCTACCTTAACAGTGCCGTCATCGCCGGAGAGCCCTGGATCGCTCTCAAGGGGCCGGACAAAATGAAGGACTACGAACGCGGCAACGGCGACCACTTTGTGAAGCTCTGTCCGCTCTGGCAGCTCATGCTCTATTTCCAGGTAGCCGGCAAGGGCAATCCTGATTTTCTACCGGACATCTTCCAGAAAGTGCGCCAGACGGATGAATCCGGCATAAGCCACGGACAACTCCATACCAATTTCCTGAAAAACCTCTGCGACGCTACCCGGCAAAACCTTACCGGATTCTTCAAAGCCAGCGGCATGCTCACTCCTATCGACCGCAACATACGTGACTACGGCGACTACCAACTCACTATCACGCAGAAGGATTGCGACGATGTCGTTGCCTACGCGTCCAAGTACCCCCAACCCGAAAGCCCGGTCATCCACTACATGACCTCGGGAAGCGTCAAAGCCTATAAGGAAAAATTGCCCGTCTCAGGGCAATACGAACAAGGAATTACCGCAGGAGAAGGCAACTTGAATATTTCAGCTGATGCCTGGAAAAACGTCACCGTTTTTGAAACCTACAAAGGAGACAAGCTGGAACGCATTTCCATCCTCTACACCGGTTCCCCGGACAAAACATACACCATTGTTCCCTACCCGGAAGGCTCCACCCGCATCGAAGCCGTCTCCTGGGACGGCAAACGTACGCTTGTTTACGGAACACGGTCAGTTTAAAAGGCCACGTTGCAGAAAACCGACAAAATCACTTAAATAAGGCAACGAAACTTTTTGTATCTTGACTTGAGAATCACTCGACCACATATCTCTTCCGTTACCATTTTTTTCATCAATCGTTACTTGAATCTTGATCTCAGGACACTAACGGTACTTAAAAATACGCGTATTTGAAAAAAGTCCGTCTTCACTCACAAATAACTTCTGTAGTTCAGCAACGGAAGAGCCTGGTTTAATTGATTCTATTTCTCTAATATGCTGCTCCATCCATGCTGAAGCAATAGCTGTAGAAATCTCGGGAGGCGGCATTTTCACCTGTTCGACTTTTGTTCGGTCAACTACCGGAGCTGAAATGGAAACGGGGGATTCGTTTGCGCATGAACTCAGAAGAAACGGAATACAAACAGAGAATAAAAAATATTTGTTGGTGAGTATTTCCATCATTGTTCAGATTTCTATTTTTGTGTTCTCCCAAAAATTCCTTTAGGCCAATTTTCATACAATTACAACAAATCAAAAAAAGCCAAGGTGCATTTTTTTCGAAGCAGTATATTCCGATTCTGTTAACAAACGTTCCTAATCTCGATAACTCATGTCAATGATGCGTGGGGCAGATGTTCGATAACGTTTTTGGATGACAAGGCATCCAATTCGCCATCTTGCAAGAGACGAGTAACATAACAATCATCCATGTTCCCCATCCTTGCGCACTTACTAACCCGGAGTTATCGCCACAACAGTCGTCATTCGTTTTTTTCCGGACCCTGTGTGGTTATCTCATCTGTTTTTGCTTCAGGAAGAATCTGAAGTATCTGGCCGTGTTTCCCCTGCTCGGCATCATCTATTTAGGCATCTCCATCTACAAGTGGGATGCAGTTTTTCACAGTGAAGAATCCGTATTGGAGGCAACCTCTTCCTTTTTCTTTTTACGGGAAGGATCCGTCACACGCAGCATCACGAAGTACAGAACCGCGATCACAAAGGACAAAATGGTGATTTCGAGGCTTTCAGCCTTGGCTGTGCGGATGAATTCTTCCGGGTTATCCAGCATGTGAGGATTGTTGAGGCCCATCCTCTGACCGTACCAGGCAAGTACCCAGCACCAAAGAAACGATCCGACAAAGGTATACAGGGAAAATGCCCAGAAATTCATCCGTATCAGCCCTGCCGGAATAGAAATCAAATGCCGTACGACAGGCAGCAGGCGGGAAAAGAAAATAGCGCCCTTTTCATAGCGTTCCATGAACACCTCGGCTCGCGCCAATTCACCAGGAGGCATGAATATGTACTTTCCGTACTTCAAAATAAGAGGACGTCCCACAATCAACGCAAACCAATACGTCAGTGCGGAACCGGCCCATGTCCCGAGAGCGGCAACAAAAATGACTCCCCAAAAATTCAAATGACCTTGCGTAGAAGCTATTGCCGCCGGAATCACCACCACCTCGCTTGGAACCGGGCAAATAGAACTCTCCATCGCCATCAATAGAAAAATTCCTACATACCCAATCCCGTGAACCCACTCCAGCCACAATATGATCATCTCATGCATCATGTCCGGAAGAACATACCCTCCGACACCGTAATTTCAAGAGATTTCGCCCCCATCATAACCGATATCCCCAGTCTCTGCGTGACAAATCCGTCATTCGCGAATGCCAAATCAAGACAAGAATAGTATTGACGGACTCCCAAATCACTTCTATCATTCTTCAGGTCCTTGTTCCAAGTCGGCGCCGGGACTGATTTCTAAATCAAACTTAAAAACCAAGACCTTATCTTATGGCAAAGTACGCTATTAATGGTTTCGGACGTATCGGCCGCAATGTTCTGCGCGCCATGTCCAAGGAAGAACGCGCCAAGGTTGTTGCCATCAACGACTTGACCCCGATCGCAATGATCGCCCACCTTCTCAAGTATGACTCGACTCAGGGTAAATTCGACGGCGAAATCGCCATCGAAGGCGATTACCTCGTTGTCGACGGTCACAAGATTCTCATCACCGTCGAACGCGATCCCGCCAACCTTCCCTGGAAGAAGCTCGGCGTTGACGTCGTCCTTGAATCCACCGGTCTCTTCACCAAGCGCGAAGGCGCCCAGAAGCACATCGACGCCGGAGCCAAGAAGGTTCTCATCTCCGCTCCCGCCACCAATCCCGACCTGACGTTCTGCCTCGGCATCAACGACAGCGAATACGATCCGGCCAAGCACAACATCGTTTCCAACGCTTCCTGCACGACTAACTGCCTTTCCCCCATGGTGAAAGTTCTCGAAGCCAAGTTCGGCATCGAAAAAGGCATGATGAGCACGATCCACTCCTACACGAACGACCAGCGCATCCTTGACCTGCCCCACAGCGATCCCCGCCGCGCCCGTTCCGCCGCCATCAACATCATCCCGACCACGACCGGCGCCGCCAAAGCCATCGGTGAAGTGATTCCCTCCCTCAAGGGACTCCTCAACGGTGCTTCCTTCCGCGTTCCGACCCCGACGGGTTCCCTGACCGACTTCGTCGCCATTCTCAAGAAGAACGTGACTGTTGAAGAAGTGAACGCCGCCATGAAGGAAGCTGCCGAAGGCGAACTCAAGGGCATCCTCGCCTACAGCGAAGAAGCTCTCGTTCTTCAGGACATCGTTTCCGATCCTCACTCCTGCATATTTGACTCCGGCTTCACCTATGTCGTCGGCGGCAACATGGTCAAGGTGTGCGGCTGGTACGACAACGAATGGGGTTACTCCAACCGCGCTGCTGAAGCCCTCAAGAAGCTCGGCGACAGCCTCTAAAGACAACTGGGTCTTTCGGATTGGAGCATCCTTTCCGTTCCGGCGTTGTCGGATAAGAAAATCAGGGACTCCATCCCGAACCGTTGATTCCATTTTGATCCGGGGGAGGCAGCAATTGCCTCCCCCGTTTTCTTTTTCATCATCCATCCATCTCAAACATTACCACATATTATGGCCAAACTGACTGTTCGCGACCTCGATGTCAAAGGCAAGGAAGTCCTCATGAGAGTTGACTTCAATGTGCCTCTTAAAGACGGTTCTATCACCAACGATGCCCGTATCGTTGCCGCTCTGCCCACAATCAAGTATCTTCTGGACAACGGAGCCAAGCTCATCCTCTGTTCCCACCTCGGTCGTCCGAAGAACGAACCCGATCCCGTTTTCTCCCTGAAACCCGCCGCCGTCCGGCTGGGTGAACTTCTTGGCAAACCTGTCACATTCGTTTCCGAAGCCATCGGAGCCGAAGCCGACAAAGCTCGTGCCGCCATGAATGAAGGCGACGTAATCCTTCTGGAAAACGTGCGTTTCTATCCCGGTGAAAAGAAAAATGACCCGGACTTCGCCAAGGCACTCCTCGGCAATGCCACCATCTTCGTCAACGATGCATTCGGTTCCGCCCACCGCGCCCACTCCTCCACGGAAGGCGTTACGCACTTTGCCAAACAAAGCGCCATGGGCTTCCTGATCGAACGCGAATTGGAATACCTTGAAGGTAAACTGGAAAACCCGGAAAAACCCTTCGTCGTCATTATGGGCGGAGCCAAGGTTTCCGACAAAATCGAAGTCCTCTCCAAGCTTATGGAAAAAGCCGACACCTTCCTTATCGGTGGAGCTATGGCCAATACCTTCCTCGCTGCCGAAGGCTACGATCTGGGTGCTTCCAAAATCGAAGGCGACAAATTGGATCTCGCTCGTGAAATCCTTGCCAACGCCAAAGCCAAAGGAGTTCGATTCGTCCTTCCGGCCGATGTCCGCGTTGCCATGAAGTTCGAAGACGGCGCAGAAACAACCTGTACGGCTCCTTTCGCCGAAGGCGGCAAGGTGTGCGAAGGCGGCATGGCCATCGATATCGGCGACAAGGCGATTGAAGAATTCTCCGCAATCATTAAGGGAGCCAAAACCGTTCTTTGGAACGGCCCCATGGGAGTGTTTGAAATGGACTGCTTTGCCAAGGGAACCAAGGAAATCGCTGAAGCACTGGCCAACAGCAATGCGATCACCATCGTAGGCGGCGGCGACTCCGTCACGGCAGCCAAAAAGTTCAAGGTTCAGGACAAGCTCTCCTTCTGCTCCACGGGAGGCGGCGCTTCCCTGGAACTTCTGGAAGGGAAAATCCTTCCCGGAGTCGGTTCTCTGACCGACAAATAATTCGGTAGGATTTCCCTCTATTCCATCTACAAGGCGTCTCAATTGTCGAGGCGCCTTTCTTTTATTGGTTCGGTACGTATAAAACAACAGAGTCCGCCTTCCCCACGCGGGAAAGACGGACTCCTGTTTTTCTTGTCTTCCGACTTCCTATCAGAAGTTGTACCGGTAACCCAGCGAGCCGCTCGCCCAGGTCGCTCCGCTGCGGAGTTCCGTGTTCGCCTCCGCAAAGATTGTGCCGTTCACTCCTACGGGAACGCTCAGCCCCGCTCCGAACTG
>NZ_JARWNC010000021.1:0-57472 GCF_029854675.1 Akkermansia sp. N21169
TCTCTCGTGCTCAATACAAGCCAGGGCTTCGTGGTTGCGATCCTCGAAGCCCTGCTCCGATTCCACGAAGCATTTTACCCTCCGTGGTAATCAAATATTAGCTCTTTTTATTATTTGAGGCTGTCTCGGGTTAGCGAGACAGCCTCTGTCGAAGTGCCGTTCAAATCAAATATGCGTTACTTTTTATATTGGATTCTCTGGCCTTCGTGTTGTCTTTGCACGGGGCTTTGGCCTCCTGCAAGGCCGTCCAGTTCTTCTTGTTTCAATTCCGATATTCCTTCTGGGGCCGGTTTTGAAGAATGGCAGCATTTGGGCTCTTCTCCGGAAAGGTTCCGGGTATCGGAGGCTTTGCCGTCTTGTTCTGGTTTGGTATTGCTCATAATATGTATGAATCAGGTTGGATGTTAATGGTTGGATGATGTGAGTTCCGTGAAGATGAAGCGGAGATGAGTTTCTTCCATGTCGGATTCGTCCGAATGGTCTGCCACGCACAAAATGCTGGTACAGCCGGCGGTGATATCCGTCAATTCTGTTTCATTCAATTCCGCTACATGTATTTTTTGTTCGTCCATGAAGTATAGCGGTTCTGGTGTTTCTTGTTCAGATGAATCTTTTACGGGGAGGAGATTCATGCTTGATTTGAGAGGCTGCTGCCGCAAGCATATCCATATCTTCTTCCTCCAGCTCGACGAGGTTTTCCGTTTGCTCCTGATCGTTGTCAAGAAATGCAGGCATGGGCGGAGGGGCCGCCTTGAAGCTGTCCCTGACCAAGTCGTCTAGGGGAGTTCTGATTTCTTCTCGTTCTTTATTCATCGTTGATCCATTCTATGTGTTTCTGCGGATAAGACCCCTGGAAAAGTTTTTCCTGGTCTTCCTATTTTACAGGTCTTCACTTCCTGAAACGGTTTAAGAGGCGAAAAGGTTACTATTATTTTTGCGACGGGTTTCTTTTTCCATTATACCTTGACAAATCTTCATAATTTTTAACGATAGCCTGGACGTTATTCATCCGAACCTATTACGGTAGCTCCGTACTTTTCTCTCCATTATGAAAAAATTGCATTTCTTATTACTGGCTCTTTTGTGCCTGTCTCCTCATTTTGCATCCGGTGTCGACCTAATTGAGCTGACGGAGCAACCGCGGTATTGCTCTTCAATGGATCAGACGATCGATTACATGTTCGATATGAACGACCATATGACGGTGGACGGTCTGTACGGTTTTTCCGTTGCCCGCACATATGAAATAGCCCATATGGGCGACAGCGCCCATTACGCTTTTTTTCAGGCAGGATGGTTCCGGGGTACGGAGTCGGTCACCCCATCCGATAGTATTTTCCGCTATCATTTTGCTCAGGAAGTCGTACCGTTCTATTTCGGATACCGTTATGAAATGCAATTATCCGAGCATTGGGAAGCCTATGTCGGAGGGTTGATTGGGTATGTTCACTCCAAGGATGAAAAGAAGCAGACTTCTCCGGTGCAGGATTATTACTGGAAGTATGCTATTACTTCATCGACGCTGGCCGGAGGTGCGATAGTTGGGATTCGCTACAAGATTACGCCCCGGGTGGAGTTGTTTGCCGGCTATACGGCGACCTTGTATTCCTCCCTCCGCCGCCAGACGTGTGATCCCCAGATTTCCGATAAGCATTCAGCCCTTTCCGGAACGGCAAGTCTTGGCCTTACTTTGAAATTCTAATCCTTCTTGCACCATGAATAAAAGTATTTGTATATTGGGGGTTGCCCTTTGTGGGGTTCTTTCCCTCCAGGCGGGAGAAAAAACCTTGGTTCATGAACCGGTCCAACTGAATCGCCCGATGCAGGCTGAGTTCGGCCTGGGTGACCGGTTGTATCTGAGCATGGGATTCGGTATGATGGCTTCCAACGGGAATGAGCATTTTGCGAATGGAGAGGAATGGATCCCCTCCAATTTGTATGGCATCCAGCTTAATCTGTCGGGCGAAATTTTCCGTAAGGACAGGCATGCTCAACGGATCGGTCTTCAGAGCGGTTATTTTTACGATACCTATAAGTCGGCCGAATGGTACAATTTAGAATCCTTCGACGAGACTGATGAATTATATAGACTCAAGACTCGCGTGTCTGTTGTGCCTGTCCTTGCGACTTATGATTATGTGTATGGGCTTGATAAACATTTCATAATTCGCGGTGGTTTGCGTACCGGTGTCCTCATTCGGACGACAGAAGCGAAAGGAGAAGCCGAACAACTGTATGGGGAAAGCCGGTTTGACGCCAATTCTACCAAAGTAAAACCTGTGATAGGCGCCGGTATCGGAGCTGAAGTCCAAGTCAGCGATACTTCATTTATGTATATCGGTTTCGATTTCCTGCAGACCTTCGGGTCCGATTGCGGCCCCCTTTATTCCGTCAATGGCAATGCCGAATTAATGAATACCAGAACGAAGGATCGGTACTACGTCACGGTGTCCGCCGGATTGGTCTATACTTTTTAGGCATTTCTTCTTCCGGTAATATTACTTCCCCGTGTCTGGTCATGAGCCGGATGCGGGGCTATTGTTTTCCCCTTGGCATTTGTCGGATGTTGACTTCGGTCGGGACTTTACCCAAGGCCAGTTTCCTTTCGTGTAATTCACGCATGATGTCGATGATTTTTCCGGGTTTATATTTGCTTTCCCGTTCGACGGCTTCAGCGAAACCGAGCAGACACTGCGCTCCCAGTTGGTTCCAAAGGGAGGGAGGAGAACCGAATTTTTCTTGCCAGGCTTTGATGAAATCTTTGTTGACGAAGCGACAGTTGCCAAAGGCCGTATAGAAGATCGGACAAGGAAAATCCTTGAGCGAATTTTCGCTGTGCGTGATATCCAGATAATCGTTTCCCCATACTTCGATGGAAATGTTTAAGGCTTTGATGACTTCTCCCAGGACTTTGAGGCAAGGTTCGTCGTCAGTGAAAATGATCGCGTCGATCGTACGGTTTTCAGTAAACAGCTTGAGAGACTGGTACAAATCTGCAAAACGGGCGGGATTTTTGAAATTGACGCGATAGATTTCCACGAATGATTTATCTTCGTGGAGCCTGCGTTCCAGCTTGGTTCCGAAAATGCTTCCATAGGAATCGTCCCCGGGGGAAACAACCAGAAGCCTTTTTTTCCCTCTCCGGGCCAATTCGGTTGCCAGTTTGTTTGTCAGGATGGACAGAGGAGGGAAGTAGGAAAACGTCATGTCGGGTTTCAGTTCCGGCAGGGAGTCCGGCAGGGAGGCGACGGGAGAGACGAACGGCAACCCTTGGAACTGGGTGATGCTTCTCAGCGTTGGGATTTCTTCCGTATTCAGTCCGCCAATGAGCAGGGCGATATCCGGACGTTCGCAAAACTCCTGGGTTAGTAATTTGTTCTGTTGTGGAGAGGTGGCTTCGCCATGGATCTCCAATTCGATATACTTGCCGAGAATTCCTCCTCGTGAGTTTAAATAATCACGGGCGAATTGTATGCCCCGTACCGTTTCTCGGCCCATGCCATCCCTCAAATCCAAGGCGATACCTACTTTCCAGACTGGAGATTTTGACACAGCCTCCTCCCGAGTACTGAGAAATGCCCCGTTATAATCGTGATCGGTTATGGAACCGTAATTGAAGGCTCCCAGTACGTATAACAGCAGGAAAACGACCAAGAGGAAAAGAAGGGCGATAATTCCGTTTTTCATGGGATGTTTTGTGGTGAAGAAGGGTTGTTTATAACATTTGACGGGAAGCGAGTTGGCGGAACACACCTTCCCGGTTGATGAGCTCGTTGTATGTACCGACCTGACATATTCTACCTTTGTCCAGAACGTAAATGCGGTCGGCATTGATGATGGTGGAAAGGCGATGGGCGATGACGATGCGCGTGAAACGGAGCTGTTCCATGTTTTTCCGGACAATTTCCTGAGTGGCATTATCAAGGGCGCTTGTCGATTCATCCATGATGACGACGGCCGGATTGCCGACTAGCGCCCGTGCGATCAGAATGCGTTGTTGCTGACCTCCGGAAATGAGCGTATCGCTCACGAGCGTGTGGATACCCATGGGCATGTTTTGAATATCCTCTTTCATGGCTGCAAGTTCCAGTGCGTCCATGGCATCTTCCGCCGTGTAGTCAGTACCTTTGATGATATTGGCGAGGATACTGTCAGGCAGTACTTTACTGTTTTGTAGAATGACGCCGAGCTGGCGTCGCACAGCCCTGACATCCATGTTCGATAATTCCTGATTGCTGTAATAGACTCCGCCGCTTTCCGGTTTTTCAAATCCGAGAAGAAGGCGTACCAATGTGCTTTTGCCGGATCCGGACGCACCTACGATGGCAATGAATTCTCCCGGTTCGGCGGAGATGGAAACGTTGTTCAGAATAGTAGGACCATCCGGTTGATAGCGGAACGTTATATGAATTAATTCGACTTTGCCGTCCAGACGGCCGGGAACATGCATGCCGGGGCAAACTTCCGGTATTTCCTCCAGGACAGGTTGAAGGCGTTTCAATTCGGGGCGGATGGATTGAAGTGTCCATATATCATTTACAATACTGATCAAACCCTGTTGAAAGCCTGCGTAGGCGCTCATAAATGCCATGTACTCGGGTAGTGAAAGGCTGCCTTTCCAGAATTTACCTATCAACAGGAAGAACAGGACGGAAACAAGCCCGGGAAAGACAATGGATGCCATGTTGACGAAAGAACCGTTGACATTAGACTGAAAATCGGCTCGTGTTGCGGTCGAAAAATCTTCAAGGTAGCGCGAAATAACACGTTTTTCCGCGTTGGAGGAACGGATTTTCGCCATGCCTTCAATCAATTGTATCAATAAACCGGACAAGCGGCCTTCGGCAGCCAGAGATGCGGAAAGAGGTTTTAAATTGCGCTGATAGAGTAGCAGTAACAGCCCGGCAAACATGACTTCCACGACTACGGCGACGCAAGCCAGCCGGGGGCTGTAATAAAACAACATGATCAGGCTTCCCAGTGAAAACAGGGCTCCCAAGAACTGATTGGATACGACTCCGAAGAGGGTTTCCTGGATACGGGTGGCCGCCAGGATTCGGTTTGTCAGGTCTCCGGCGTCGAATTGGCGGAAGAAGTTGACGGGCAGGCGCAGCAGACGATCGCACATGGCGGCTTGGAAGCGTTCGAAACGGCTGGTCCCGAACGAAAGCATGATGAGCTGAGGAACGAGGCCGAACAGGACTGAGGCTGCTGTCAGGCAAACCAGCAGGATCATGATTTGCCACAATTCCGGAGTGTTGGCCGATGGTATGATACTGCCCGTGACGTATTCCATAGCAACCGGCATGACCAGGCCAATCAAGCTTGAAATGACTCCTACGGTCAGGAGGGAAACGAACATTCCCTTGGCCCCTTTGAACATGAAACGCCCCAAATCTTTCCATGTCAGTTTGTGCTCCGGCAGAAGATCATAGAATTTCAAGGCGGTCCGGTCGAGAGAGGCGGTGTCTTCACGGGTGAGGGGACGTTCTTGCCCCGTTTCGGGATCAAAGAGGAGGGAATGCCCCTTCCCTCGGAGAATCAGGACGACGATGGAGGCATTTTCCTTGCGGAATCCGATGAATACTCCTGCATCGGTCCGGTAGAAATCGGAAGGCAGCAAGACTCGGCGCATGCGCCAGCGGTTCCGGGAAGTTAGCTGGGCGATGCGTTCGTAGAGATTGTCGCTCTCGTCTTCATTCACATCGAACTCAAAAGGCAGGTTGCACTCTTGCGCTATTCTGGCAAATGAGGCATGGATGGGGTCGTCCTTAAAGGCGGCAATCGGCTGGGAGACTCCGATTAACTCCGCCAGAGAGTGGAGCTGGGAGTACATTCTCTGTTCGGCAAATTCATTGTCCGCACATTCTTTGCGGTTTCTGTCCCAAACGGAAACCGCATGTTTCCTGATTAACCAGAGCGTCAGAAGCCGGTGGAAAACGGAAAGACATTCGGGGAGAATTCCCATCGTGAGCAATTCCTCCGTGGTTGTCGTTTCCAGACAAGCCGTTCCCCGGGCGTCAAACCAAAGGGGATCCACTGTTGCTATTGCCATGCCGTTCTGAACCGGTGCATAGCCGGAGTCACCCATGGGCACCAAGTCTCCCTTTGTCAGATTAATCCAGCGGACTGTTCTGGCCGAACCGATTGCCGTCCCATCCGTAACTTCCATTTCCGTACCGAGCGGGGTTAATCCTGTCGAACGGGCTGGTTCTCCGGAACAGAGGCGTTCGATCAGACGGCAAATCCAGGTATCGATACAGTCACTTATTTCCTCTGCCAGTGAAGAATGGCTTTCTAGAATAGTGGCGGGATACTCCATCCATGCGGCATGGGTGGCCGCTATTGCCACGACACGCCCCGTTCTTCCCTGCCATTCTCCCGGAGGGAGGGGAAAGCACCAGTCACCGGAAGAAAGGGAGGCGAGAAAGGTACGCCCGCATTCGTTGCCATCGGAATCGGACTCTATCAGGAACAGATTGATTTCTCCGGCAGTAACGACCAGGGGACTTCCTCCGTGGATCTTCAATTCGTAAATCCTGTTGGAGGCCATTTCCTGCAATGTCCCCTGTGGCATGACGGTTTTTCCTGCAAATTCTTTCTTCATCCCAGTACTTCCTCCGTGTGCGATTCAAAACGCATGAGCGAGGCATAGGCATTTCCCGCTTCCATCAATTGTTCGTGCGTTCCTCTTTCCAGAATGCGCCCTTCCTGCATCATGATGATTTCGTCGCAGTCCCGGATGGTACTTAACCGATGGGCAATAATGAGGCAGGAACATCCCCGGCGGCGGATGGCTTTGTCAATCATTACCTCCGTGATGGGATCCAAAGCGCTGGTTGCTTCGTCAAGGATGAGAATCGGGGTTGATTTTGCCAACGCCCGGGCAATTTCCAGTCTTTGTCTTTGTCCTCCGGAGAAATTGCTTCCCATTTCATTGACAGGAACGTCAAGTGCGGTGCCTCGGCAAAGCAGTTCTCCTTCGATGGCGGCATCGCGCAGAGCCTGGTTTAGTTCCGCCTGGTTGACGCGTTTGCGGAACAGAGTCAGGTTATCTCGGACGGAACCGGAGAAGAGCATGATGCTTTGATCGACGGTAGCCAGGGAATGGTAAAATTCCCGTGATGAATATGACTCCAACGGTTGTCCGTCTATCAGGATTTCCCCTGACCATGGGGTGATCAAACCGGCAGCCAGTTTGGCGACGGTACTTTTGCCGGAACCGGAGGCTCCGACGAGTGCAACCCGTGTACCCGGTTTGAGGATGAGGTTGAAATCTTCCAGAAGAGGTGCTTGGTATCTGTTGTATCCGAACGATATGCCTCGCATTTCCAGCATTCCGGCGCCGGCCGTGAGTTCGCAGGTGTTGCCGTCTTCTTCCTTAAAACGTTTTTCTCCATCGTATTTATAGACGTCATCCACTCTGTCGATTGCTCCGCGGAGCATTTGAATCTGGGCTCCGGAACCGACCAGGGCATTGACGGGAGTCATAAAAGAGACCATCAGCATTTGGAAGGCAAGCATGCCGCCCAGGGATAATTCTCCCCTCATAACAAGCCAGGCTCCGAAGCAGAGGATCAATACGTTGTTCAACCCGAACAGGAAATTTGGTAGCAGAGAGAAGAAGGTAGAGGCACTTTGCATTCTTCGCCTTTTGTCCGCATAATCGGCAATATAGTTACCCCACTGGGAGAACATCTCGTCTTCACGGCCTCCGGCCCGCAGGTTTTCCATCATGGAAATGCCTGTCGCCGTAAAATTCAACAATTGGCTTTCAACCATGATGAGCCGTTGGTTGGATATGCGGAGGCGTTTGTTGACAAATGACAATGCCAGGAAATTCAGGATGGCCGTCGCTACGGCTATTGCCGATAGAAATGGACTGAACTGAACCATCATGACCAGGAAAAACGTGGCCGTGAACATTTTGACAGCGTTGCCGGAAATCGTACCGAAAGCCGAGTTGGCAACGCTTCTGTTGAGAGCGACCCGGTTTTGCAAATCTCCCGCCGAACGGTTCTGGAAGAATTCCATGGGCAGTTTGAACATGTGAACCAGCATGTTCATCGTACTATTGACGGCCATTTTAACTTCCGTTCGCCGCATCAGTAAATTTTCCAGCCAAGTCAGCAAAAACTGGATGATGAGCAGGATCATGTACAGGATAATCAGCGGGACGAGCCACTCCGGTCGCGTTTGCATGACGTCGTCGACGAAGACCTGTGTCAGAACAGGTAGTACGACGCCGGGCAGGATCAAGAGGATGCCGATCCAGAGCATTTTCCAGACATTGCCTTTAACTTGGCCCAACAGGGGGATGAGACGGGCCAGCATCCCTCTCTCATGACCAAATGCCTTGAAGTCGGGAGTTTTCTCGAATGTCAGGGCAACTCCCGTGAAGTGATCCGCAAATTCGTCTTCACTCAGTTTACGGAGTCCCATGGCAGGGTCGTTCAAGTAGTAATGTTTTCCCCGTCGGCCTGCATAGATGACAAAATGATTGAAATCCCAGAATAGGATGGCTGGCAGAGGGAGGGAATCCAACCCTTCCAGAGTAACCTTGAACCCTCTTCCTTTCAGCCCATATGTGGCAGCTGCTTTGATAATCAGAGAGGCAAAGCTGCCATTGCGGGACACGCCGCAGGCTACGCGTAGCTTTTCCAGAGGTTCATAGCAATGGTAGTATCGCAGAACCATTCCCAGGCATGCGGCACCGCATTCGGTCGCTTCCATCTGGAATACCATGGGAACCTTGACACGGTGCCCGGACAGACATGGCAGCAGCTTTCCAATCCAGTTCATGACATTTATCTGTCTTCCTGTTGTTCGGAATGGCTGGAACCTACTCCCATAATTATTTGGCGGAGATAGGGAATTATATAGGAGACAGGATTCCTGTAGGACGTATTGATCAGAATCGTACCTACTGCTCCGGCTTCAAGAAGGGAAGGAGATCCTTTGCGACTCGTCCACAACCATCCGCTTGGAGTCTTCCGGGAGGGTAATAGTTCAACGACGACACGGACCATGGCGCCCGACTTGGCCAACATAGCCGTAAAGTCCCGGTTTTTCAATTCCGTCAGGATGGAATCCGAGCTAACGGCGTATGGGCTTACTTCGCGCACGACACCTTTGATATATCCGTAATCCTTGGCGTTCATGGAGGCAGGAGAAAAATAAACGCTCATCCCGGGTTGTACTTTTTTACCTTTTTCCATGGGGACATAGGCAACGACATGTATATTGGCCTGTTCTTCAGAACCGACTAGTGCGATCATGTCTCCCGGGACGACGGGATCGCCGACATTCTTAAGCAGTTCGATAATTCGTCCATTTTCGTCGGCACGAATCCAGCTGCAGTCTTGAAAGATTTTTTCGGCCAGATCCAATTCCGCTCCTTTGACTGCGATTTGCCTTTCCAGATCCAGCTTGTTCCGGTGAAAGGACCAGATGGCATCCTTCTGCGTGACTCCGAATTCGGCAGATTGGATCAGCATGGACGTGATGCTGGATTCATTTTGGAGCATTTGCTCCAACTGCCTGTAATAGTCGACTTTGCTGGCGGAACCGCGGCCTCGGAGGACATTGTAGATGTCGGCAAGTTCCGTGGCTCTGGTCTGGCTGTCCTTTTGTTTGTCGAGAATGAGGCCGATACGTTCCTTGCGGAAATCTTCCAACTTTAATTTCTCGTCTGTCAGTCTCTTATAACCGTTGTTAAATTGATCCACATAGGAAGTCAACTGGTGGTAATCCATCGCGATGGATTTGATATTGAAAAAATTTTCGGGGTTGTAGATTTGGCCTACGATTTGTCCTCGCTGGATCGGAGAACCGATTTCGATATTCAGATAATCAATGACTCCCTTGCCTTTGGAACGGACGACCCCCAGGCCATCTTCACGCATAGCGATGCCCATCCCTTCGACCGTAGAAACCATCGTACTAAAAAATCCCCAATAGACAATTGAGGCAACTCCAATCGTCAAGGCGATAAGGAAGAAAACCGTCCATCCGGAACGCGAATCTGCTATATAATCCGTTTGTTCCCCTTTGTTCATATTGGCAAGGGCTCGCTCCGAGAAGATGTTGCGTGGGACAGTCATGATTGTATCTTCATTGGATCCGTTTCCTTACGGCTTCAAGTCGGCCAATAGTGCCTGAAGCTTCTGTCGTGCCCGGAACAGGCGGACTTTTACCAGACTTTCCTTACAGCCCATAATTCGCGCAATTTTGCTGACGGAGCATTCGCTGACGGCGAACAGTGAATAAGCTTCCCGGATGGCATCGGGAAGCTGGTTCATGGCGGAAGAGATGCGTTCCCGGATGTAATCTTCGTCTCTGGAGAACTTGCCGGAATCGTGACCGTCGTCTTCGTGTTCCGGTTCGGGCAGTTCATCGGTAAACACGATCCGACTGTTTTTGCGATAACCGTCGACAAGTTCATTACGAGCTACCGTAAACACATAACCTGAGAAACCATCTTCATTTTCCAAAGAAAGAGTTTCTCTTTTTTGCCAGATCTTCAAGAAAGCGGATTGGGTGACATCTGCTGCTGTTGCGTAATCTAGTCCACTTGCTATCAGGTAATTAACAACCTTTTGCGCATATGCCTCGTAGTACTTTTCCATGGATTCCATGGTAATCATAAACAGTAAGTTTCCCTTTCGATAGATTAGGAAAAATACGAGAAGCATGCAAGAGGATTCCAGACGCTTTCTCCGTGGACCCAAATGTAAACTGCTGAGGATTTGTACCAAATCTTCAGCAGTGACGAAAATGTCTCAATAGGTATTGATCAGGGCCAGTGGGGTTGCTTGCCCGTCAACGCGTCGAACAAGAGGCCTCCTCCGGGGATAACGGATTCCATCATGCCTTCTCCATCTTTTCTGGAGGCGGAGGCAATCATGTTTCCGACCGAGTGAAGAGTCCCGATGACAGGGATGAATCCTACGAGAGTACTGGTGACCTTTTTAATGCCTTGCCAGATTTTCTTCCAATTGACTCCTCCGACAATCATATCCAGTTCCTCCATGGTCAATTCCCCTGTTTCCGAGAAAGAGACAAACTGGCTGAATTCTTCGAATTTCATGAATTGACGTTCTTCTGAGTTTTCCGCGGGAGTAATGATGAAGCCGATGCTCCCGGCAGGGAAATTGGCAAAGATACCGTGTCCTGCTTCATCTTTTGTCACGATGTGCTCTTCGATATCGGCACAGGGCTGGTCATTGTCGTCGTAGATTCTCATGAACTTCCTTTCCGCTTCGTTGTGAAGAGTAGCAACAATGGCTCCATTGTCCGATTTAATAGACTGACAGTCAGTAGTGTTTGTCTGTGTTTCTTTTTCCATGGCAGTTTTTTCTGTTGTTATCTTGTTATCTTCCTAACGAAAAGCGCATGGTTCGGGTTACAGGAAAAGTACGAATTATCGAGAGAATTCGATGGACGATTTTTCTCCGGATTTCAAGGTGAGGGGTTTGAGGGCTCCTTTATATTCGATCAGGAAAGTTCCATTCCGTGTGGCGCGGATGTCGGCCATGATCTTGTTTCTCGTCCAAGAGAGATTGACGATCAATCCTCCTCGTGTGCACATTCCTTGGGCAGAACCTGTTTCCCAACTGGGAACCAAGGCCGGGGCGACGGAAATGACACGTTTGCCGTCCTTGACGATCTGGCTTTGCAGAAGGCAGTTGGCAATTCCTGCCGTGAAGCCGAAATTGCCGTCGATTTGGAAGGGCGGATGCATGTCGAAAAGGTTGGGATTGATTTTTTCCTTCATGAGTTTGTCGATGAATTTTTCCGCATGTTCTCCATCCCGCAGGGCGGCATACAGGGAAATGATCCAGGAGGAGCTCCAGCCCGTATGGCCGCTGCCGTTGGCACATCTATAATCAAGGGACTTGCGTACGGCTTCTGTATAATCCGGCGTATTGAGAACATCGAATTCATTGCCGGGGAACAGTCCGTAACAATGGCTCAGGTGGCGGTGCCCCTTGTCGGTTTCCTCTTGGCCGTTTCTCCATTCGGCCAGTCGTCCATCGGGGTTAATGGTCGGCATGGCCAGACGGGGGAGGGTCTGCCGGACTTTGTCCCGGATCGGATCATTGGAGGGAACATTCAGTTCACGACAGGCTTCTTCGTAGTTTTTCATGACTTCGCGGGCCAGTAGAAGGTCATGAGTCGTTCCGGTGCTGATGCTGCCGGATTTATTGTTTCCGTCCTTGTCTTTGTAGGAGAATCCCATTTCAGGAGAATTACCGGGGCCGGTGATCAATTTGCCGGTACCGGGTTCTTCCTCCAGCCATGAAAGGATGAAGCGGACATTCTCCCGTAGCATTGGTAGGGCTTTGGCCAGTTCCTTTTTATCTCCGCCATACCGGTAATGTTCCAGCAGATGGGATGTGGCCCATGCTCCGTTGAGCAAGGTTCCGGCGGCTCCCGGATCGAAGAAACGGAAATTGGAGCCTAGGCGGCAGTCCGTATTGTGGGCGAAGCAGAAGCCTTCGTATCCTAGTTCTTTGGCGAAGTGTTGCCCTCCGGGCAGGAGGCCGATGACGAAATCGGTGAAAGGTTTGTGGTATTCCCCCAAATGGGTCGTCTCAACGGGCCAGTAATTCATTTGACAATTGATGTTCAGGAAAAAGCAACTTTCCCAGGGAGGAGTCGTATCCGGATTCCAGATTCCTTGCAGCGTGCTGGGCAGGGTTCCCGGGCGGGAACAGGAAATGACGCAATATCTGCCGAATTGGAACAAAAGCTCAACCAGGTCGGGATCAGCCTCTCCAAGTTGAAATCTTTTAATCCTTTCAGGAGTTGTCAGTTCCAAAACATCCCGGGGCGAATCCCCCAGATCGACGATGCAACGGTCCAGCAACGTGGAAAAGTGTTGGGATGTTTGCCGTACCATGGACGACCACCCTTGTTTTTCCGCCTGATCCAGTATCTTTTTGTTTTCTTGAACCAGATTGTGATGGTTGGGTTTTGTCGGATTCTGCATGTCGTAATCCGTTGCGATGGAGACGAGAAGAAGAACCTGCCTGGCTTGTTCCACATGGATTTTCCCGTCGCGGAATTCCCGTTTTCCCTGGGGGACGATGAGGCGGAACCTCGTCTCAAATCGGGTACCTCCATTCGAAGCCTGGCCGGAGATGACGAAATCGTTTTCTTCCTGCTTCAGGGAATCGGTTTCAGGCCTGTCGGCGGAGAGACTGATATCCAGATTGTCCCGGCCGGTTGCCTGCAGCAGAATAGCGATGCAATCCGTTGTCGGAGCCGCCAGCATTTGCATGGTGTAACCTCCTGTTGACGTCGTGTATTCTTCGGAGACAAGTCCCTGTCGCATGTCGAGTTTGCGGTTCGTTTTCCCGGGTGCCCCCATCTTCGAGAAGTCGATTCGGACAAATCCGGCGGGTTGGAAGCATCCGCTGAAAGACCATTTGTCCATTACCTTTTGGGAATAGGTCTCCGTAGCCTGGTCGTATTTTCCTTCCTGGCACAATTTGATAACTTCCCGGAAGGCTGATGCCCGTTCCGGTACATCGGGGATGGGGCTGTTGGCAAAGATGGATTTTTCGTTCAGGAGGATGACTGTTTGTCCTTGATCCATATAGGAAAGGGCTCCGAGACGCCCGTTCCCGACGCCATATCCGTGATCCCATGCGGAAGCCGGTACATTGTCCTTCAGGATACAGTCGGAGGGAGTGCCGAGAACAGCCTGGGCCAGGCAGGCCAGACACGGCAGGATGATCGAATTGATTTTCATTGTAGGAAGAAATGGATGAGGAGGTCGGTTGGAAGATAATTTTACATGATTGCTAATCAAGCCGTTCGACGATAAACCGGTAGGTCAGGGAGCCTTCATTCCACATGCTGAAGTTCGTCCCCCAGAGATTATTGCTCAAGTTGAAATGGATACCTCCCCGTTTATCCGGATAGTTGCGGGAATAGTTGATGCCCTGGGCTTCTCCAAGATTGACGAGGAAAGCAGTTTCGCTCCATATCCGGATTGTTCCGGCGGAGGTGATCAAATCCACATAATGGTCGATACCGTGCATTTGCCGGTTCCCTTGTTCCACCACATCCAGAATATCGACTCTTTCCCCTATCTTTTCAGCAACGATGGAAACAATTTGATCCGTATTGAAAGACAGCCAATAAGCTTCCGGCAATCGGACTGCCGGCTTGTTCAGAATGGTTAGGTCAATTTCCGCTTTTTTCCCGGTTTGATCTTCCAGAATATCGACATACATTTTATGAGGGTAAACACGTGGATCAACTCCTTCCTGGTGTGGGAATTCCAACTCGCATATCGTCCTCGTACCCTTCGGTTCTTTGCGTATTTCCTGTTTAATCGCGTTGGCGGACAGAGTTACACTTACCGCTCCGGATTGATCCAGTCCCGTTTTCCCGATATCGTCAAACGCCCAGCTTGCCTGAGTTCTCAAATACTTGCCCAGATAATTCTTGAAATCATTTTTGTCGTACATCTGGTACGACAATCCTTCTATTTTCAAACATCCCCCTTTGAAGAGCGATGTCTTCCACGGGATCGGAGAAATCGTCCGGGCCTTGTCTGTCAATGAGGGGGACTTCGGATTGTTGATTTCTTTCATTTTGGCTAAGGCCTCCCGTTGCAAGGAGAGAGGTAAATACCCGATCGCCGAATCAATGTACTGGTCCAGTTCCTTCCACGATTGTTCCACCTTTTGGAAGGTCTGGGATGTCCGGGCAGGCAGAAAGGCATCCATGTCGTATTTATCCCAGTTTCGGAGGTGGGTTTTCACATCCATACCCTGGGTATGTTCGGCAATCAGGCCCAGTTCCACGGCAAAATTGATCGCGCATTCGCTGTTCTTGTCTATTTTCTTTTCACGCAGCCATTGGGAATAAAGTTCGGATAAGGCTCTGAACCGGGCCATGCGCTTAGGAGAGCTGCCGTAACCATAGATCCAGGTATCGCCGATTTCGGAGGTAACTACCGGGAGTTGATCCTTCATGGCTAGCAGTTCTCGAGCGATTTCATCGAAAGAACAGGAAATTAATTGAGCATTGGGGTAGCGGTTATGCAGGCCGGCATAAATGGCTTTTACCTGATCATAGGTATGCGGTCCGTGGTTGTCTCCGGTAAAATTGATCGAAATGGCTGTCTTGCCTCCGGGGAGCAGGTTTTCCGACCCATAATCTTTTTGATAGACCAGAATCAGTTCGCTGCCGTCCGTATCTCTCCATCGGCAAAAATCCGGTACAGAGGGAATCGGAGAAGCGGGATTGACTCCGATATGCAAAAAACGGATCCCCGCGTGGTACATCGGAGATACGATGCTTCGCGTATGTCCCGGTACATCCGTCATTTTGGCCGCAATTGTTTGCTTGCCGTATTTTTTGTCCAGTTGTTGTGATAGGCGCAGGCAGGTTTCAAATAAATCTCGATTCATCGACTCTGATTCGACCGTATAGGGAACGGCGTTCCAGACGATATCTCCCCGCCGGATTGCAGCATCCAGTCGTTTCACGTTTTCCGGAGAGGCAGTATGGAGGTACTTCCAGATCAACCATGCTCCCGTTGTCCATACATACTTTTCCTTGGCATGTTCGGCGTACAATTTTTCGGATAGATCCAAAGCCTTGGGAATAAACTCCGATAGATAGCGCCGAGTGACAACGGAACTCAAGTCGGTGAAGCCCACATCCAGATGGGTTTTGAAGACGATATAAACTTTTGTGACCTCCGGGTTGACTTGAGCATGTCCGATTGATTGAAACAACAGGCATACCAGTGGAATGATGAATAATGTGATAAACTTTTTTATCATGGTAATGAGTTGTTGAAGGTTACATGTTTTTTATTCTTTTAAGGAGATGCAGGAAGTGGCTTGTTTCCCGTCAGAATGGATGAGGGTATTCCGGATTCGGGAACATGGCTATTTTTCTAAGAGCTTGAGCAGGATGCAGGCTCCACCTCCGGGGGCCAGGTGGATGGGAATGGAGTCTTGGGGCGTGACGGTTCTGGTTTCGGTAGTTAGTGTTTCCCGGTTGTGCAGGTAGTGAGCTTCTGGACCATCCTGGGTGATGGTGGCCTGGTAACTTCCCGGCTTCAGGAAGGAGAGGCTGATGATCAGGTCTCTGGGGGATTCGTTTCCGGCGGCGGCGATCAGTGTGGCCTGGGGCGTTTGGCGAGCCATGACGATGTATTCGCCGATTTTTCCATCGAGGGTTTTACTCTCGACCCAGGGCATTTGCTGGGCGGAGATGAATTCCAGGAGGGACGGATACCGGGTATAATACTCCGGGATGTCGGGAAGGATAGTGGCGCCGGAAAAGACAATCAAGGTACGGGCCGCTTCCGAGACGAGAGTGGAGGGAACCGGCTTGTTTTCATCGGTCCGCGTTGTTGGACCCTGCCTCAGGTCGAACATGCCGTTGTTCATGTCCAGGGGGCCGGCAACCATATTGACAAATACGGAGGTGAGGAAGGTGGCTGGCGGGAATACCTTGTGACCATCTAATTGTGCTTGGCAGTATTCCCGGGTAATGGCATTGGGCCATGTTCTCATTTGCCCATATGGATGAACGGGACCGTCATGGAAGTCGATGAGCAGATGGTTGCGGGCGCAGAGTTCGGTGATACGGCGGGTACGGGCATTTTTTTCTTCGGGAGTCCCGTTCATGAATCCGTATTTGACACCGGCCGCTCCCCATCGGGCATATTGTTCCAGCGTTTTGTCGAGCGGATATTGGCGGCCTCCGACATCGTTCAGATACAGCCAGACACCGACATTTTTTTGTTTGCCGTACTGGATAATTTTTTGAACGTCTTCCGTTTTGCCGCCTTGGAGGGGATTGGAGTCCTTCTGGAATTCGGGGCCGTACCAATTGGCATCCAGAACAAGGTGTTTGATGTTGTGGTCCGAAGCGAAGTCTACCATGCGTACCCACGACGGGTAATCCATGTGGTATGTGAATCCATCGGTTTTCGCTCCGTTGATCCGCCAGTCCCAGACACAGACTCCGGGGCGTACCCATGAGAAGTCCAAGGATGGATCAGGTGGGGGATTCAACAGCTCCAGCAGATGGGAGTCGATTGCAACTCCGGGGGTTTCCCCGCAGAATACCACGCGCCAGGGCGATGGGGTGTCGCTGTTCAGCATGCCGGGACGGGAAGGGATAGTGAAGTCGCAAGAGCCTTCTTCCGACTGCAATTTCATAGGCTCTCCGGTTCTCAGATCTGCTTCATGGATAGCCATGAAATGGCCTGTGCCAGTATCAATGGTCATGACGGGGAGGCGTACGGCATGACATACGGAGAGTTTTTCCGGGCCGATATTGGCGTTTTCTCCATTGTAGAACCAAGCGGTGTAATCTCCGGCAAAACGGAATTCGGTCGATTCTTTTTCAAATGGGCGAGTATTGTTTTCCGTATGGTGAATGTTGTAACGAAAGGCCAGCCCATCATCATAAAGCCGGACGACAATATCGATGTTAGCCGGAAATGTTTGTTGTGTACCGGATTCCGGGGATTCCAGGGGCAGAATGACTTCTTCATAGCGTTCCGGAACGAGGGATCGTTTACCCCAAACTGGTTTCCAGAATCCCCGATAGGATTTATGTTGCGGGGTGGAAATGTGCCAGCCGGAGCCGGGGACTTGCGTACCATCTTTTGTGGTATAGCCCATAGGAGATTCCGCAATGAGAGGAGTACCTTGATACGACAATGTGTACGTGACATTCCCCTGTGGAGTTTGCCGGATTTGGCAGGTTAATTGCTCGTTGGGAGACTTGAGCTGATACGATGGAGATGCATACGTTTGCAGCGACAGGCATACCAGTGGTAATATCAATGAAGTGATAGGAAACGATTTCATGAAGATTGAAGGAGAATGTGTTATCAATATGATGGAAGGAGCGGAAGGTATGAGAAATCTTTTTAAAATACGGATAGAGACTTCTTGAATTATCAGAAAATAATTGAAAATGATTTTATTATGATTCGATTAGCTGCCATTTGGACAATAATGAATTGTTTAAATAATTAATTTACAGTTTATTGTATATATAATTGGTTGAATTTATATTTGCAATAAGGCTGTTATTTGCTGGTTCCCGGCTTATTCTGTAGGGCAGACAAGTCAATCCTGCATTATCTGTTTATGTCCTGTATTAAAACAGACTTATGGGGAACGATAACGATTCCGTGCAAGAGGAAGAGGGCGTGGAAAATTAGGATGGTGAACATTATTTGTCAGTGAAGCGGAACCAATTGAAGTCGACGTGTCCGTCTTTGCCTTCATCTTTGGTGGTGAAGTTGAACAGGGCAAAACGGTTGGCTGTCCAGGGCAGGCCGAGGCCCATTTTCAAAGTGTTGCCAATGGGTATGAAATGCTGACCGTCGGTGCTATAATAGAAGCGGGCTGTAAAATCTTTGTCCATGGCGCGAGCCCGTATCCAGAGTTTATTGCCGGTGAACTTCTCGACAGGTGTTTCTATAATTGCACCGTTGTTGCACATGACGATTTTTCTGGTGTTTCCGTCCTGGGTGACGGCGACATAGGCATAGGGAAATTGGAAAATACCGAATCCGGCGACATTGCCATCTTTTAGCCCGGAGACATCCATTTCCACGGTTCCTTCCGAATTGGGCCCCTGAACACGCTGTGTTAGAGTATTGCGCGCATCTTTCAGATCCCTGGCCGGGAGTGCTTTCAAGCGCATGAATCCGGACTTTTCCGTCAACGACCATTTGGTATTGTCGGGATTGTGGTTCCACTGCCATTGCAATCCCAGTTTCGGCGCATTAAATTCATCGGTCGTTGCGGGACTGCTTACGGGGAATGTTTTGCCGACAGCTGGTTTGGGATATGTGATGGCATCTTTACCATTGGCTCCCAGCATGGGCCATCCATCCACCCATGTGACTGGAACTAGGTAGGGTACGCGTCCGATAGCACCACGGTCTTGCATGATGATGAACCACCAGTCCCCGTTTTTTAATTGGACCATACCCCCCTGGTGCAATCCATTGCCGGGGTAGGAACTGTCGTCGTCCATGATCAGCTTGTGCTCATAAGGCCCGTAAATGCTGTCGGACCGGAGGCATATTTGCCATCCTCCGGTACCTCCTGCCGGACAGGTGATGTAGTACTTTCCGTTGATCTTGTACATGTGCGACCCTTCCATGCCGAATCCGCCGCCGAGAGTCTTACTGTCCTTGAAGCCTTTGTCCCATATTTTGACGTTTTCTCCCTTGACGGATTTGACGTCGGAATTGAGTTCGGTGATGTACAAATCGTGTTGTCCATGAACGACATAAACCTTGCCATCATCATCGAAGAACAGACCGGGATCATACAGATATTCCGGGAAAATCGTTCTCTTCCAGGGGCCTTCGGGTTTGTCTGCTTCGCACACGGAAAAATGTCCCTTTTCGATACCGCGCCCATAAGGAGTGCAGAAGGCGACGTAGAATTTGCCCTTGTTGTAGCGAATGGAGTTAGCCCAGGAGCCATTGAGGTAGAGACTGCCGCCTTTCAAATCGTATCGCGGGTCTTCGTCGTAACGGTCAATGGCATAACCGATCATCTTCCAGTTGACCAGATCCCTGGATGTGGCGATGGGCGAGCCAGGAACATAGTGCATGCTGGTGGATACCATGTAGAAATCGTCTCCTACGCGGATGACATCGGGATCCGGCCAGTCCCCCCACATGAGGGGGTTGGTAAACGTGCCGTTGCCGTTGTCGGGAGTCCAGGCATACAGAGGGGCTGGGAAAAGGAGGCACAGGACGCTGATGGCGCATAGCTTTTTCATGGTGATGGGGTGAGTGTATTTCTTATAAATGCCTTTGAGGTGAGTCCCTCAGTAGTTTGTTTTTTGCAATGCCTGAGCAGGGCAGTCGACAGTGATTGTTTGTCCCGCTTTGATAGTGACATGTTGCCATTGCGGGAAAGCGATGACCGGGAGCGGCTTGCCAGCTTCTGCTTTGGATTCCGCGAAGATCGACACATTGGCATCGAATACTGTCGGATTGAATATTTCAAGAATGGCGCTGCTGCCGGATCGGCTTTTCACGGTAGCCTGAACATGGTCGAAACAGTAGAAATGTTCCGAATCCGTGCTGACGTAGATCCCCGGAATTTCCAAGGCCATCATGGCTCCGTTGGTTTCGTTCCATCCTGTATATCCTTCCCAGGAACCTCGACTATCTGCATCGCAATAAGTCAGGCGTTCGGAAATACGGCCATTGGGCTGGATTCCCTCGGCATGTGCATGGAGTACGTCACGGAGCAGTTCTGCATATCGTTCGTCCCCACTTTGACGATAGAGCCTGAACAGGACTTCGCCGGACTGAGTGCAGAATCCCGGTGCGCTATGTTTATTTTGGGTACTGGCCCAGACAGCTCCGGCCAATTTGGCACCGTGTTGTGCCAACGGTGTTTGTGGCGGAAGGATGTAGTCGTAGGACACCGTCCATGTCGCAACCAGGTGAGCGGCATTTCGGCAACGGTCGAGCCATACGGAATCTCCGCTTGCTTCGTGGAGCGTCATGAGTGATGTTGCAAGGGCAATGGCGGTTTCGGAATCCGCATTTTGCAAGATGTCGGCACAGGCTCCCGTCGTCATACCCGTGTTCTGGAAAAGCCCGTTGTAATATTCGGCGGCCTCTTGGGCGGTGGTCAGATAGCTTGGTTCGTTGAAATACGTAGCAGCCAGGGTGAGACCGGCGACTGCCATGACGCCACCGGATGTGTTGTACACGGCAATGTCACCTGTGCCATTGTGCAGGAAATTCCCCCATTGGCGTTCCCGTTTCCACGTTTTGACAAAGGCATCGGCAAGGTAGCAAACTTTTTGTTCCCATTCCGGATTGATTTCTTCGGCATGTCCCTGTTGCTTGAGGAGCATGAATTGTTTGACCATCCAGTACAGGACGTCGGCATTCTTGCGGGTCAGGACAATTTCGGGTGTTTCATCATATCCTTCGCGTCCGAAAGGCTTGCCGTCCTTGTTCAAGGCTCCGTAAAAATATCCGGATTTTCCTTGTCCGTATCCGAGGCCGAAGTCGAATGTGGATTTTACCTGATTGCGGTGTCTCTGGTCACCGAGGGCCAACATGGGGAACGTGTTCATGAGTCCGCCAATCCAACCGTATGAAATCCATTCTGCATTTTCCGGGCAATAGAACTGATGTTTCCGGCCTCTGTAGAAACGCCCGTCGATGAGATCGGTCATCATCCGGAGAACTTCAGACTGGGGTATCAGGTTTCGTGGACTATTAGGCCCGGTGAGGTTTTTCCTGATGCTCATGAACTGATCCAGAAGAGCAGGAATATCGCGAGCCGGGAAAGAGTAAATTTGGACGCGAACGGAGCAGGTGTCCCCGGTATTCCAGGTTGTGCCGCGATCAGGACTGGTACTGAATCCGATGAATTCCGGTTTCTTTTCCCGGACGCCGGGAAAAGAAACGACCAGTGAAGCCTGTGTCCGGTCTGGGGATTCTTCGAAGATAAGCCCGTTGTCGAGTATCTCTCCATTTTTTCTGATTCCCTGTTCCGCCAGCAGGATAAAGCCACGGTTGTTTTTCCTGTCGAAAATACACATGGCAGGCGTGGCGGCGTTCCCTGTCAGCACTTCCAGACGCGATACATCGCCTTGATTGGGTGAGAGCTGTGGGACGGGCGCCGTTGTCTGAGGCAGATCCTTTTTGTAAAGATCGTTTCGATCAAGGCCTTGAGCGTAGGGGCGGTTGACTAGGCGATTCCGGTTGCCGTTGTACACGGAGGAGGGGATCATGAGGTAGTTTTCCGAATCCCAATTGAGGAAATCAAAGGCCAGGGCGAATCCTGTCGAATCCTGTGAAGGCCCGAGTCGGCGCACGTTGAAGGTGATTTCTGCTGCTGTGGTCCCTTCTGGCATGGGCTCTTGCCTAATTCCTTTCCCTGGTGGAATTTTGGAGGCAATGATCGCATACTCCCATTCTTTTCCTTGTAGCTCGCCGGAGAACAAATGAAGTTGTTTTAGCAATGCTTTCTCATACCGACATTCCAGAAGACGCACCCTTCCTTGGAACGGGGACAACACAGGAGACAGGTGGGCCTCCATGTGGTACATGTCCGGAGCGGAAGGGGCATCGATTGGAATCCACGGAATTCGTTCCTCAGCCATCCCTTGGGATATGGAAATAGCCAGGAGAAGGCCGGCCATTATTTTTTGATGACAAACCATGCTGTTCCTTGGGGGGTGAGGGTGACGGGAATCTGGATTTCGCAGGCGTCGTTCATCTCAAATGGACGGCTGGTGCCTGTTTCATCCGTGACAGTGGCCTGTCCCTTCAACCCGGTATAGTAGAGGGGAAGGGTTAGCGTTTGTGTGATGTCCCTGTTGGTTGGGTTGAAGACGACTACCAGCCCTTTTTCTTCAAGGAATGGGTTGGCGTGCATGATGCAGTCCAGATCGCGCCCGGTCGGACGACTGATGTGGATGATCTCCGATGTCAGGATGGCGCGGTGGTCCTTGTACCAGTCGATCCATTTCTTGACCATGGCCTTGGTTTCCGGCGTATCATAGAGCCGGTTGCCACGTATGGTGAGCATGCAACCACTGGCGAGGTATTGGATGAGTTGTTGTTCGTAACGGGACAGATTGTCCTTGAGGGGTTCCAGACCGACGCGGGGGTCGTTGGTGTAGAAGCCAACGAGCTGGAGCGTCATCCAGCCCATGGTGGGGAGTTTGTGCCAGGTGCCATCGTAGATGTATTGGCGGCCTAGCAAAAGCTGCTGCTGAGGGCTGAGGTTGGCGCTGGCTTCTCTGTAGCCCATGCCGGTGGTGCATTGGCCGTTGAGGAAATACCAGTCCGGGATGGGGATGAAAACATCGCGCTGTTGCAGTTCATGGAGGATGTCCACATAGGCTTTCCATTGTTCCCATTGGGAATCATTCATGCCTCGGTGATGGGGGTGCTTGGTGGATGCGCAGATGTCGCCATGGTAGGGGCCGTCCATGTTGTAGCTTTTCAGCCCCGTTTTATCGAAGAACTCCCACATTTTGGGGAAATAACTGTCTTTCCATGCACTGGCGACGCAAACGCTTTGCCCGAACAGGGAACCGGGCTTGCCGGTTTCCGGGTTGACGCAATCAACTTGTTTCCCCCGTCCCCGGGAAGCGATCTGGAGTTCGTACCCTCCGATGATGATACCCCGTTCCCGGGCATAGGTGGCAATGTCTTTCCAGAAATTCACGTAGTCGGGATTCAGATTGTCGTGCTGGATGCCGACCCACGCCATGATGTCGAGGCGTTCCATGCCGAGCTCGGCCATCTGGTCGATGAAGGCTTTGAGCTTTGCCGGATCATTGGATGTGATACCCCCGGTGAGTAGCGATTCTGTTACCTGGGGAGCCAAAACCCGATACATGCGGCGGTGCGCGAGGGATTTGCGTTCCCGGTCATCGCTGTCCTGCAGCAACTCGAAGGTGACAAATGATTGGAACGGACGATTTTTTGCAACGGCCGTATCCGGGCCGACCGGAAGCCGGCTGATGAGCATGTTGCGGTGCGGGAAGTCGAGGAAGGCGTCTTCGGCCTGGTTCTGCGATGCCCATGTATTGTAGTCAGGATCGACGCTCCACAAGGTGGTGCTTTCTCCTGCCTGGTAGGGTTGGGGCGTGCCTTTGAAGTGCATGAGAGCACTACCCTTGATGTTGCCGTTGACCAGGGCGAATGAGAAGTCGCTTTCTACATGGAGGCGGTCCCTCTGATCCTGATTGACGGCCAGAATTTCACATTCGGTTTCATTCAAAATCATATCCCTGTCGGAAGCATTCTCGACTTCTATCCACTTGGCCATGACGGGGATTCCTTCGTAAATCTCGTAATGAACCTTTACTTCCAGCCCTTTGACATGGGTCATCTCTTCCGTGGGTTTGTAGGTCATGACGACCTGGAGACCTTTTGGCGGCCATTCGGCGGGCTGAGCGTTGTATTTTTTGTTCCATGTGTATCGCTTTGCGGGCGTGTCGGTTTTGATGGAGACGAGTTGAAATGCCTGCTTGTCGGACTTCATTTCTGGCAACCATTCTTCCAGAAGATAAGAACACTCCGGCTGGTTTTTCAGGCCGCCAACATCATACCAGACGCCGTCAATTTTGAGACGCGCCTCCGGTTTGACGGCACGGATGTATTCAGCTCCGTTGGAAAGGTTTTTGTAACTGATGCAGGCGATATTGTCTCCCAGGTGGAATGTCCTGCTGACCAGTCCGTTGGTTAATTGGAAGCGCGTTGAACCACCTTCTTTCGCTTTCCGGACGAGTAGTTTGCAGGAGCTCGCTTCAGGAGAGAGTAGCCAGTCGCAAGAGGGCTTCTCTTCGGGAAACACCTGTACGATTTCTTTTCCGGGAGCAGGGCTTTCCAGTTCCCGGATGAGTGTTTTCCGCTCCTCCAGGCGTTTGACGTTTTCCTCGCTCATGGATTGCCTGTTGAACAACAGGTCTGTCTCTGCAGAGAATTCCCCCTTCTCAAACGTGCTGACACGTACTTCATAAACCATACTCTGGAAGCTTTCCTGCATCCCCCCGGCGCTGGCGGCAATGGAAAAATGGGGGGCATACTCCGCAGGGGTGGAGAATGTGGCCACTTGTTCTCCATTTTGATAGGCTATTCCCTTGCCGTCTTCCACGACGATGGCGAGGTGTACCCATTGATTCTGCTGTGCTTTGCCGAGTGAGACGGATTCTTTGGAGTCGATGGCCCATTTTCCTTGCCGGATGCCTATGGAACAACCTTTTCCGGCTTCTCCATTGCATAGAACCTGGTGAAAGACATCGTTTTGCGGGATTTCAACCGCTTTAACCCAGACTTCCAGAAGCTGGTTCCGGTTACCGGGAGAAGTCCCCAGTGCCTTGTTGATGGCATAGCCGGCTCCCTCCTTGAACAGAACGCAACCTTCGCCCTGCAAAGCTTTGTCTGCCGGCGCATCGGCATAGAACAAAGGCTTGCCAACAGAGCGCAGGACATCGTCTCCAGAGGAGGACGGCAACGATTCCGGTGCAACAGCGTACGTGACATTTCCTGATCGCCCGAAGTTGTAATGGGCAAGCGGGGTGACTTTCGCATGGGTTGTGATACCTGACAGTAAAATTACCGCCAGGATAGCTGGGGTTGGCTTCATGATTATGGGGCTGGTTGAGATTGGATCTCCATGGGGGCTTTCATGGGCAGACTGCTCCATGGGCCTGGGATACACGAAGGCACATTTCTGGAAGCGCGCTGGAAATCATGGTCGATCGTCATGGGGGAGCCATCCGGATTTTCGTACAGACATTTGGCGATGTGGGTTCTTCCCAACAATTGTGTGGTGACAGGGGGAAGCTGTTTCAGGGAAATGTTTTGATTCCACGGAAGTGAGATGGCACGCAGCGTGTTCTTTTCATCGAATGCGAGTTTGATGTCTTTTGCCGGAAGAGTGGTTTCGATGGCATCCGTTTCTCCGGGTGCTGGTTTGAGATCGGCAAAATAGAGATTGCCACTGATCCGGGAGGGGTAGGGATATTGTGCAAGTGCTTCCAGCCCCGTTGTTTTTTGCCCATGCAGGGGTGCGAAGATGTTGTAGTAATACCGGTCGTCTCCAGCCCGGATGATTTCCAGCCCCTTGATGTCCGTTGAGTGGTTGAGGTGGTAGGGTGTGAAGCGGGAATGGTCTGGAAAGATACGGAGAAAACCGCCGAAGAAATTGTGGACAAAGGCATATCCTTCCGAGTCGCAGAGAAGGTTTTGCGGGGAAAGCATAATGTTGTTGTCAATCATGCCGGGGCCGTGATCCACTTCCAGAAAGAGATCCTGCTGATCGTTTTTGTACAGGAGATTGCGAGTTACGCGACCCCCCTGTGCCATCCAGTCCAGCCAGATTCCCCGGCCTGTCTGATGGATGTGGTTGCCGGCCAGGGTTACGTCGATGGCTCCATGGAATTTGATGCCGGCGATTTCTGCACCGGAGAATTGCCTCTGGGTCCAGATGTCATAGATGTGGTTTCCTTCGATCGTGCTGAAGGCACAGCCCATGCTTCCGCAGATGCCGGTTTGTTCGCAGTTGTAGATCGTGTTGTTACGGACGATGTGGGAGCCGATATCCTCCCTGTTCCAGCCCTTGCGGAGGACTCTGAAAATGACTTCTATGTAATGAATTGTCCCGTTTTTATCCTTTTGAGTACACTCAAGATTATGACCGGTAGCTGCATCCTTGCCGAGAGTGATACCATTGCAACGGGAATCGTGGATGATATTGTTTTCTATGATCCATCCCTTGTTCCAGTTGGTCGAGACCATACCGACCTGGTGGGCGGTGGGGGCTGCCCACTGGGTGGCAGCCTGGCAGATTTCAAAACCTTGAAGAGTGATGTAGTTGACGCCTTCATTCTCTGGATAAAAACAGGTGGAACGCGTCGTGATTTCCGTAAGGGCTTCATTGGGATTTTCCCCTTGGGTGTTGATCCAGAGAGTAACACCATCGTCATCCGATTCGACGAACCATGTCCTCAAGGAGTCCTGCTGATAAACGGCTCCGGGAAAGGGCTTGGGATTCAGCACTTTCTCTCGGGTGTCCATTTCAAAAAGAGCCTTGCCATTCACAAAAATGGCTCCCGTGTGATGGTTGCGTCCCTGGTTGGAAAACCAGTCTCCTTCGATCAATTCCCGGAAAGGGTGCATGTGTTTACCGAAAAAGGAATGGGGGAGTTTGATGTTCCAGACATTGGGATCATCAGTTTGAATCCATCCCTTGACGATCTCTGAACCCTTAATGACGGGCCTTTCTCCCGGTGCTGACCGGAAGGTAATCCTTTGTTCTGGAGAAAGCCCTCCCCGTGGTGGAGATACCGTTTCCCTGTAAATGCCTTTGTGGACAGTAACGATATCTCCCGGAGCTGCTTTCTGGGTAGCTGCGGAAATGGTTTTCAAGGGAGCTTCCGGCGAACCTGCATGGTTGTCGTTTCCATTCGGCGATACGTGGTATTCTATCCCCGGAGAGAGGAGGGAGAGATGAAGGCCAATAAGGATTGAAAAGAGACTTTTCATGAAATCATGAGAGTATGGATTGAGGAAGATGGGGGTGATTGCGGTCGGAATATCTTATTTGGTGTGTGCTCGGAGTGAGTGGGGAAACCTTAAAAAAATACGGATGAAGGCTTTTTTATTTATCAGAAAAGATAGGATGATACGTGTATGATGCTTCTAATTATCATCCATAAAATGATAAGGGAGTGAGATAGATTCTTTATTGTCATATATTTAGATTAATCTGATTTGATATGAAAATTTACGGTAAGTCGATTTCATGCCGGATTGCTGTTTTCATCCGGACAGTACTGGTGAGATGAAAGGGCAGGATATCTGGTTTGGATATGGTCTTTTATCATGGAGCTGGAATGATGCTGTGCCGGGCCAGGTGTGCGTATATGATAAAGGGCATGATGAAATCTATTGTCAGATCGGTTGCCGGTATCATATGCGCTGTGGCATTGCCCGTTTTTACTCAAGAGGCGGTTCAGGAGGTTTTCCCCTGTGACAGGGCGGTCAATGTTTTTAGTACAGGTCATGGCAATTCCTACGCCTCGATCCGTATTCCTGCCCTGATCAGTATGGGACCGGGGCAATTGATTGCCTTTGCTGAGGGGAGGTACAAAAATACGGACCAAGGTCAGAACGATATCATTATGAGCCGCAGCAAGGACGGAGGTAAAACATGGAGCCGTCCGCGGGCGATTGCCAAATCACATGGTGCGACTTTTAATAATCCCAGTCCAGTGTATGATGCAAAGAGTAAGACAATCACAGTGGTTTTCCAGCGGTATCCGGAAGGAGTGTCGGAGCGTCAAGGAAATATCCCCGATGGGTGGGATGATTCGCGGTGTATTCGCAATTTCATGATTCAGAGCCGTAATGGTGGGACTTCCTGGAGCAAGCCTGTAGAGATAACTCAGACTACTAAGCGGCCTGCCGGAGTGGATATTATGGCTTTCGGCCCTAATGCGGGTGTGCAATTGAAGAATGGTCCTCATCGTGGACGGCTACTGATACCGGCAAATGAAGGCCCTTTCGGGAAGTGGGTGATTTCTTGCATTTACAGCGATGACGGAGGCAAGAACTGGAAACTTGGCAACCCGACGACGAATCAGCAGGGAATGGTGAATGAGACTTCTATTGCCGAAACGGATAACGGTGGCGTTGTCATGGTGGCTCGCCATTGGGGTGGCGGCAATTGCCGTCGTATCGTCTGGTCGGAAGACGGAGGTGAGACATGGGGCAAGGTACAGGATGCTCCGGATTTATTTTGTGACAGTACACAGAATTCCCTGATGACGTATTCTCTGTCGGACCAGACGGCCTATGGGAATAAAAGTCGCTTGATTTTTACTGCTCCCGGTGCCGGACGCCGCGTCAAAGGTACGATTGCCATGAGCTACGACAACGGTAAAACATGGCCTGTAAGCAAATTGCTTGGCAAGGGCGGTTTTGCCTATTCCAGTACGGCGATGGTGGCTCCCGGCGTGGTGGGGGTGCTCTATGAGGAAAATGCGAACAACATCAAAAATCTGAAATTCGTGCCCGTTACGATCAATTGGCTGACGGATGGGAAGGATACCGGCCTGCCTGCCGGGCAGAAACCTCCTGTCTTTCCATAAACATGTGTTTCGGCTTGATAAATAATAGCGGAGCTGCGTTGCTCAGCTCCGCTTCTTTTTGAGTTTCGGTATCTAGAGGAAGCCGGTAATGACTTCAGGAGACCTGTCTCTGGCCTTTTTCGTAGTTGGAGTTGATGCGGTCGATTTCCTTCTGAGTGATGGAATTTTCGCGCAAGGGTTTGTTGGTCATATTGCGTTCCAACGTGTAGCCGAAGCGTTTCTGAAAGTGTTTTTTGTGGGATTCGAGCTTTTTCTCGAATTCTTCCAGCGAGGGGTGCTTGCTGAATTCTCCCCAGCAGTTTTCGGAGACGGCGATGGCGCGGGGAAAGGTCATGTACATCAGGAGTTCGGCGGAGGGAATCCATTCGGCCCACATGCAGAGTTGGATGCCTTTGACGTGACTGGTGTCTTCCTTGGTTCGTCCATTGCGGGGATCGAAGTTGTAGCAGTCTTTTAGCAGGATGGGACTGCCTTCCGGCTTGAAGCGGGGATCCCCCTTGGGGTAGTTAAACTGGCAGCGTGCCAGATAGTATTTGAACTGGGGTGTGACGATGAGATCGATACCCTGTTCTTTAGTTTTGTCGATGCAACGGGGGAATTCTCCCGGCAGCCAGGACATGACGGTTTCCCCCTTGTGATAGTACGATTTGTTAATATCGTACCAAAGGATGGGTTTACGTTTTCTTTGGGCCAGCTGTTGGGTGAGGGAGGTGGTGAAGTCGCTCATTTCCGCATGGACGTCGTCGCCCTGGCCTTTGGCTGCCCTGGCTTTTTGACAGTCCGGACAATTTTTCCAATCGCCCATGGGGCATTCGTCACCGCCGATATGGACATAGGTAAACGGGAAAATGGATTCCAGGGTATTGAAGACGTCGGTGATGAATTTTTTGGTAGCCGGCTTTTGAGGACAAATGAGTTTGGAGGAAACACCTCCATGCGTCCAGACCTGGGCTTTTTTACTGTTGCAACAGAATTCGGGATAGGAAGCGGCCAGGGCCATGTTATGGCCGGGCATTTCAACTTCCGGCAGGACTTTGATCCCGCGTTTGGCACAGTAGGCGACGAGATCGGCGAGTTCCTTTTTGGTGTACATTCCTTCGTTGGCGAGCAGGGAATTGTTCTGGTTTTTCGGAGCGGAGGGACGGACGGCTCCGATGGTGCGCAATTTATCGTAGCCGGGGACGACGGGTAGACGCCATCCCTGGTCTTCCGTGAGGTGCAGGTGGAGGACGTTGTATTTGTAGTAGTGCATGGCATCTACGAACTTGAGAAGCTCGGACATGGGGTAGTAATACCGTCCGACGTCGACCATCATGCCGCGCCAAGGGAAGTTGGGGCGGTCTGCAATTTTACCGCAGGGGATGCCTTGGGGGATATCGGAGAGTTGGTCCCGCAACTGGAAGAGGGTGGCTGTCGCCATGGCCCGCCCATCGGGAGTGGAAAATTGGATGATGACTCCTCCAGGTGTGATATCCATGGTATATCCCTCATCCCCAAGCCCTGCTGTTTTCTGGGCCCGGATGACGCTGAGGTTTTTTGTAGTGCCGGTACCGGGGGTAACCTCGGCAGGTTCGGGGATGATGTTATAAAGGCTGCCGGCGAAACAAATCTGGCAGAACAATCCCAGAATAAGTGCTATGTACGTTTTCATGGCGGGGAGTCGGATGTGAAAAAGTCCTCCGTCCGGACTTTTGAAGGCAAGGTTGGGACGGGGGACTTTGGAATCGTATTTGTGCTGATGCTTTATTAGTTGGTGGAGGCGGGTTCGGGATTGGCGTTACTCCCCTTGGGCGCACAGTCCCACTTGGGGGTGACGCTGAGTTTGCCTTTGGCTCCGGGGAATCCATCCGGCACCTGATATGTTTGACGGAGTTGTTTGTAGAGTTCGGTGAGTTTCCGGGTGTCTTCGGCATATTCCGGCTTGTTGTACACATTGTGCATCTGAGCAGGATCTTTTTCGTTATCGAAAAGCATCCATTCATCACTGGTCCAGAGGTAGGACAAGGTGTACTTGCCGGAACGCAGCCCGTCGTGGCGGGGGGCGTTGTGTTCGCCCGGGTTTTCGTAGAAGGCATAGTACAGGGGGCGGTCGGAGAAGTCTTTGTGTTCTCCGGTCTTAAAGAGCGGAGTGAGACTCTTCCCCTGGAAGGTTGCCATGTTTTCTGGCGTGGCGATACCGGCTACATCGCAGAAGGTAGGGGCATAGTCGATTTCCTGAACGAAGGCTTCGGAACGGACTCCGGGTGCGATATGCCCCTTCCAGCGCATGATGAGGGGCATGCGGAAGGACTCTTCAAAAATCCAGCGTTTGTCGTAGAGGCCGTGTTCGCCCATGTAGAAACCTTGGTCGCCGCAGTAGAGAACGATAGTATTCTCGGCAAGACCGTTTTTGTCGAGGTAGTCCATGAGTTGGCCGATGCTTTCATCGACGGACAGGACGGTGCCGAGATAATCCTCCATGTAGTGGCGCCAGCGTTGAAGAAGGATATCGTCCTTGTTCTTGATTTTGCCGCTTCTGATATCTTTAACTAGTTTTTCGGTACGGGCCTTATGGTAGTCGTACCAGGCTTTTTTCTGTTCAGGGTTCATCCGCCCCCATTCGGGCATAGGCCATTCGTATTTGGGGCATACGATCATTTTGCGGATGTCTTCCGGAACGACTTCTTTGATAAGGTGTTCGTCGGACCATACATCGAAGTGGTTGGCGAGCGTTTGTTCCGTCTTTTTCAAGAAGTCGGGACGGTCGGAAAAGTCGTCCTTCAGGTTAGAGGGGGGATCAATCGTGTCGGCAAATTGTTTGGCTCGTCCCAGGTTCTGGATGGACGGACACCAGTTGCGGTGCGGTGCCTTGTGGCCGACGACGAGCATGAAAGGCTTGTCCTTGTCTCGCTTATCCAGCCAGTCGATGCTCTTTTGGGTTACGAGCTCGGTGGCATAGCCTGGGACGCGGGTGACGATCCTTTTGCCGTCTTTTCCGGGAGTGATGAAGTCGGGATTGAAATAGTTGCCCTGACCGGGGAAGATTTCCCAGTAGTCGAATCCGGTCGGGTTGGATTCCAAGTGCCATTTGCCGACAAGCCCCGTTTGATAGCCGGCTTTCTGAA
This sequence comes from Akkermansia sp. N21169, assembly GCF_029854675.1. Lineage (NCBI taxonomy): Bacteria > Pseudomonadati > Verrucomicrobiota > Verrucomicrobiia > Verrucomicrobiales > Akkermansiaceae > Akkermansia > Akkermansia sp. N21169. The sequence continues at coordinate 31,767 of NZ_JARWNC010000021.1, forward strand.
GCATTTTGGGGAAGGTGGGCTGGGAACCGTCAAAAGGCTTGGCATGTTCGTTGAACAGGTAGCCATTCATATGGGAATGCCTCCCTGTGTAAATGCAGGCGCGGGATGGACCGCACAACGAGTTGGCGCAGTAGCTGCGATCAAAGACCATGCCTTCATCTGCCATTTTGTGGAAATTGGGATAAGGCATTGGAGAATCCTTATCGCAGGTGCCAAGAGTTTGATAGGCATGATCATCTGTGATGATCATAATGATGTTGGGGCGTTGTTCCTGTTCCTTAAGAGTTTGTTCCTGAGAGGAGGCAGAGGTCGCGAATACTGCCGCAGGCAGTGCAATTGATAGGAGCCAGTTCATAAATCGCATGTATTGTACTCGAAGAGTTTCCCGTTGAAAGTTTTTTTTAGAATTAGGGGCGATTGTGGTTTTTGCAGTGGAATTTATGGCTCTTCACGGATGGGGAAGATTATGGCCCTTGGTATGATTTTTTCCATAAAAACGAATACCCATTTTTTTTGTGCGACAGCTTGTTCCCGAAAAACAGAGTACCCCATGGAGAGGTAGAGGGACAGATTGCGTTTGCTGAGATTGCTGGTGAAAAGTTCGAAGCGAACGACGGTATCGGGAGCTTTGTGCTCTATATAATTCAACAGTTGCTTCCCGTAGCCTTGCCCCTGGTAGCGAGGGTGGACCATGATTTTGCCGATGAAAAGATTTTTGTCTCGAATTGTACCTCGGACGGAGCCGATGAGGAGTCCTGCATTATTGTGCATGGAACAGATGATTGTGCCGGTTTCATATTGGCGTTTCAAATCATCCAGAGTTTCCAACAGGGGAGGAATGCGGTGATCTCCGACCAGTTCCGCTTCGCTGCGGTAGGCCAGATACTGGAGGTTCAAGATATCCGGTAGATCTGTTTCCTTGGCGAGGGATAGGCGGGGCGGGTGAATCATGGAGTTATCTTGAGGGATCCGCTTGGTGTTCCATAATCTCCTGAACGAAAGGTTTGGGCATGTAGTGTCGATCGAATAACAAGGGATAATCTACGCGGCCCCGGACGGGAAATCCGTTTTTCCATGAGTCTCCGTCCGTCAATCCCCATACCGTGACACGTGTAATGACATTGGAGTGTTTCAGAAAAAGATTGAAGAACTCTTTCATCCTGTTGTTCCACGCTTGCGATATGGCATCCGGCAGACCATCGGTGTATGGATCAATTGATTTCCGATAAGCGACCGTGTCGGCGATGTTGGCACCGGTTTGAACGTTTGGCAAGGCGCTCATATCCCATTCCGTAATCATGACGTTGACTCCGGCATTGCTGAAACTCAAGATGCTTTTCTCGAAATTGTCCGATTCGGGATACTTCATCCCCATATGGCCTTGCATGCCGACAGCATCAATGCGCAAACCCCGCTTTTTGAGCATTCCGATCAGTTCCACAACTTTGTTGCGCTTGGCTTTTGCATCCATGCCGTAGTCGTTGTAGTATAGCTCGGCTTGGGGATCTGCCTCGTGGGCATACTGGAAGGCAAGGGGAATGTATTCTTCTCCCAGGATTTCATAAAAGGGGCTTTTGCGCCAGGAACCGTTGGATTCAATAGCTTCATTGACAACGTCCCAGCCTTTGATGCGTCCCTTGTAGCGACTTACGACCGCATGGATATGGTCCCTCATGCGCTTTTTAAGTTCATCGGGAGATACCTTGGCTCCGTTTTCGTCAATACAGAACCATGGAGCGAGTTGGGAATGCCAGATGAGGCAATGACCAATGACGACCATGCCGTTTTTTTCGCCGAAATGCACCAGCTTATCTGCATCGGCAAAGTTGAATCGGTTTTTTTCCGGATGGATGGCGGAACTCTTCATGCAATTCTCTGCCACGATGGAATTGAAGTGCTGCTTGATGAGCCGGGTTGCCTGTTGATCCCGTCCGTTAACTTGGCGGGTGTTGAGGGCGACTCCCATCAGAAAGTTTCCTTCAACGGCCCGTTTTAGGGAATGTTCGGTATGTTCTGCGCTTGACGCGCTTTTCACCTCAATGAAAAACGCACATACGATACACAGAAGCCCGATATGACACTTCTTCCAAATGTGATGCGTTTTCATGGATAAACGATTGGTATGGATTAGCCCGGACGCAAGAGGGAGACTGGGTTACACAAATATCTCATTTGCCAAGCACATGATACGTCAATTGTTTCCTATTACCATGATAAATCGTTGTATTACACGGACGATTGGGGAGAAAGGGGCAAATCCGGCCCGTTATCCTGATTAAGGCAATAAAAAAACCCTTCTAACGAAGGGCTTTGTTGAACCACAATGGTGGGCAGGGCTGGATTCGAACCAGCGAAGTCGAAAGACAACAGATTTACAGTCTGCCCCGTTTGACCGCTCCGGAACCTACCCGTTCACGTGGTGCGGGCGGAATCTACCTGTTTTATGTAGTCGGATCAAGCCCTTTTTTGTATTTGGAGAAAAAAGTTTTTGGATGATCTGGCTAATTGACGGCCTGGACGGTTTTTTTCGTTTTGAACGCGTAGATGAAGAAGCCGGTTCCGATCAGGAAGAGGAAGAGGGAAAGGAATTGACCCCGAGTGAGATTGAACCAGACAGGGGAATCCGGCTCCCGGTAATTTTCGACGATAATTCGTCCTATGGCGTAGAGGAAACAGAAAATGCCGCTGAAGATGCCGTTGTAGGCTTTGGGGTAGAGGATACGTATACCCCAAAGGACAGTGAAAAGGATGATGCCTTCGGCCAGGCCTTCGTAAAGCTGAGACGGGTAGCGTTCGGGCAGGACGGATCCGACGATGTCTTTGATGGCCGGGGTATCACGAACGCGTTCGATCATCCATTGGGCCGAATAGGCGTCGGCTCGGTCGGGCAAAGGAGATGCCGCTGCCAGGTTTTGGAGGATGGAGTCGGGGCATTCGTCGTAGATTTTTTGAAGAGCCTGGTGGCGCAGTTGCATGTTTTCATGCAATTCGGCGGGGAATTTCATGCCGACCCATGAGTGGCTGTGGATAATGCGTCCATAGAGTTCTCCATTGATGAAGTTGGCCATGCGTCCGAAGAAGAGCCCTACCGGAGCGACAATGGCAAGCCCGTCGGTGATGGCAACCCAGTTTATGCCGTGCTTCCGCGCATAGTAGAGAGTGAAAAGCGTGACTCCGATGATACCTCCGTGACTGGCCATGCCTCCTTCCCAGACGCGGACGGCGGTGAGAGGGTCGGCCAGGAAAGCGTCCAGTCCCCGGTTGGGGATCCAATAGAAAATGACGTAGCCGAGACGGCCTCCGAGAAGTACGCCGAAGACGGCGGTCCAGGTGATGAAGTCGGAGAGTTTCTCTTGGGCGATAGGATAAAGGTTTTTTCCGGAGAGGTACTTGAGGAGGAAGTACCCGGCGACAAAGCCCATCAGGTAGGCAATGCCATACCATCGTATGGCAATCGTTTCTCCCAGTTGGAGGAGGATGGGGTTGAGGTCGTGGATGTATGTGGCGAACATGGGAGCCGCTTGTGTTTTTATATATATTGCGTGAGGGAGGCAACAGCCTTGGCGTCCAGACGGCGGACAAGGGCTTCGCAAAGGGCGATGGCCGCGTCAAAATCGGCTAGTGACATGATGCCGTTATGGGCATGAATATAGCGTGCGGGAATACCAAGAACGATGCAAGGAACTCCTTGTCCGGAGAGGTGGATGGCTCCGGCATCGGTACCTCCGGATCGGCGGACGGTGAGCTGGTAGGGGATGCCGGCGTTGAGGGCGGTCTCTTCTACAAGGCGGGCGAGGCGCGGGTTGGTAATGGCGGTCGGATCGTAAAGGCGGATTTGGACGCCTCCTCCGAGTTTCCCTTGGGATTCCGACGGAGCAAACCCCGGAGTGTCGTCGGCGGGAGGGCCTTCCAGAATGATGGCGCAGTCCGGGAGGATTGCCTGGGTAGCTGTTTTGGCCCCACGGATACCGACTTCTTCCTGGACGGTGGCGGTTGCAAGGAGGATGTTCGGGTGACCGCTTCGGGTGAGGCTGAGGGTGGCTGCGGTCATGGCGGCGAGGCCTGCGCGGTTGTCGAATGCTTTACCCATGACTCTTCCTTTGTTGCGGAGGTAGGTGAAGGTGGAGTCCGGGGTGACGGGATCCCCGGGGTGAACACCGAATTCATGGATGGCCTGGTCGGCGGATTCGGCTCCGATGTCGATGAAGAGGGCCTCCATGGTCATCAGGGATTTCTTTTGGGATTCGGGTAGAAGATGCGGAGGCTTGGAACCGATGACTCCTCGGATTTTTTCGCCGGAACGAGTGGTAATGATGACGCGTTGACTGGGCAGGGTATGCGTCCACCAACCTCCGATGGGGACTATCTGGAGGAATCCCTGCGGAGTGATGTTTTGGATGAGGAACCCGATTTCATCCATGTGTGCCGCCAGCATGATGCGCGGGCCGGAGTCTCCGTGTTCACAGATGGTGGACCCTGTTTTATCGGTGTAGAAGCGACCGCATCCCTGGAGGGAGGAGACGAATAGGGCTCTCACTTCATCTTCATGACCGGAGATGCCGGAGGCATTGGAAAAATTTTCCAGTAGATCGTAAGGTTCCATGGCGGGGGCAGAATGGAATTACGATGGCTTGAGGTCAAGAACCAAGAATGCGTGCATGGTAATTCGGTAGAGATAGGGAAAATCGCGGTTTACCCGCCTTCAGAGGGCTTGAGAATGCTTTTTTTTGCTAAAGGAGGAGAAATTGGAAGCTTTTGCTAGCCATGGGGGGGGATTTATTGTAGTAGAGATAAGAATTGAATTCTCCTATGAAGACTGCTCTTAAAATGATGTTGGCCGTAGCTGGCGCTTTTTCTCTATTCTCGGGCTCTGCTCAGGCAGAAACGGTGGTGAAGGTGGTCGGCCCCGTGAAGATTGAACGTGTCCAGTCCATGGATTCCCCGACAATCCAGGCTCAGACGAGGGATATGAGATTCAAGCCCAAGGCATGGGCCTACCTCGAAGCTGCTATCAAAGTCGATGCGCGGGATTCTGTAACCAGGAAGGCGCCTCTGTTTCTCAACGATTTGAAAGTCAAATTTTATGTGGCTGTCAAAACTCCCCCGGATGAACGTCCTGCCGGAACCCTCCTGTTGACCAAGGAAATTACCTATGTGAATGTCCCTGTCGGGGAAACATTCTACGCCTGCGTTTTCCTTTCTCCCTCTTCCGTCAAACGTCTGACCGGTTCGGAAACCGTGCTGGGTTCTCTCTTCGAAAAGACAGGAATTTCTATTTCTTATGGTGACAAGACCATTTATCCGGAAACGGGAGGACGCAAGAAAAACTGGTGGGAGAGCCAATCTCTTACCCTCAGCGAAAACTATCCTCTTCTCAGCAAGAACCAGACTCCTTTCATGATGCTCTGGTATGACCGTTACCCGGAAATCTCCCCCAAGAGCGACGAGAATTCCTCAGGCGGTGCTACCGAGTAACCCTGTTGCATGATCAAAATACTTATGTTATCTCTCTCAGTATATTACGAAATCCTAACACCACCAGTACATGTCTGATAGCCGACAAATTGTAGCGTTAAACGTGGGGTCCAAACGGGTAACGATGGGCGTCTTTACCCGTTCCGGCAAGAACGGTCTGGCCCTGAGCCGTTATGGATCGCGAGTCCTTGATCTTGATCCTTCCGAGGAATCCATGCGCCTTGGACAGATGAGTTCCGCCATCGGAGAGCTTGTCAGCGAACTCAAAGTTAAAGGCAGTACGGTCAACTACTCCGTTTCCGGACAATCCGTTTTCATCCGTTTCATCAAACTGCCCCCGATCGATAATGCCGATGTGACCCAGCTTGTTAAGTTTGAGGCCCAGCAGCAGGTACCGTTCCCGATCGATGAAGTAATCTGGGACTACCATCTTCTTCCTTCCAACGGACTGGAGCAGGAAGCTGTTCTTGTCGCTGTCAAGGCGGACGCCCTCAATAGTCTTGATGATGTCGTCGAGTCCCACGGATTAGTTACCGGCCAGGTTGATTGCGCTGTGGCATCAATCTATAATGCGTATCGTGACAGTTACCCGGATGACAATGACCCGGCGATGATTATCGACATCGGAGCCAAGACGACGGACTTGATCTACTGTGAGGCAGGCCGTTTCTTTACCCGCAGTATTTCAGCCGGCGGCGTGTTCATTACGTCCGCTATTGCCCGTGAGTTTAATACGAGCTTTATGGAGGCTGAACAGGCCAAGGTTACCAAGGGCCTCGTATCCATGACCAATGGACAGACGGAGGGAATGGATCCTGAAGTGGCAGCCTTGGCTACGAGTATTCGCAATGCGATGACCCGCCTTGCTTCCGAAATCCAGCGTACGACGAACCATTACCGGGCCCAGATGCATGGTAGTGCCCCTGTTAAGGCATATTTGTGCGGCGGCGGAGCTTCTCTTCCCTATACTAAAGAATTCCTTGAAGAACGTCTGGGAATCCCGGTTGCATTCTTCAATCCGTTGCACAATGTGGGCGTAGGTTCGCAGGTCAATGTGGACAAAGTGGCTGCCGAGGCATACATGTTGGGCGGCATTGTCGGTACCGCATTGGATGCCGTGGGACGTGCTGCGATCAATATCGATCTGGTTCCGACTGCTGTCGGTAGAAGACGTGAGGCCAAGCGCAAGTTGCCAAAGGTGATCATGGGAGTTGTTATCGCCGTGATTGGTGCCGGTATTTATACGGCAGCTTCCTTCATGAGTCTGGAACGTGCCGTAGCAGTGGAAAAAGTCGTTGGTGCAAAAGAAGAAAGCGTGCAGGCGTTGGCAAACAAGATTGCGAAAAACAAGACTGCCATCAACGATCTCAACGGCAAGTTGGCCCAGTACGAACTTCTTTCCCTGCAACGTTACGGCTATTCGTCCCTGCTCTCCGAGTTTGTGGATACGGCTCCTAGCGATGCTTTCTGGGTAACGGATTTTTCGCCGTTGACCAATTACAATCCCAACAACATTGACGGAATGTCGGGCGATGCCATCGTGAAGGATACCTTTGCGACGGAAAAGGCCAGTTCCATTGTCGTTCCTACTACTCCGGATGCTTCGGCTGCTGCCAAACGCCCGGGGGCGGGGCAGGCGAGTGCCCCCAAGCGGCTTGAAGTCAATGCCATTCTCTTGAAAGGTTTTGTTCGCAATGCCTTGGGAGGAGAATCCGTCATTCAGGACATCCGCAAGAAGATCGAAGCCAATGGAGACAAGTCCCTGTTTACCTTCAAGAAGCCCGATGGCTCTCCTTTGGAAATGAGACAGGTTCTTGCTGCAGGCGATGCCAAGACGAGCAATAATTTCGTCAAGTCATTCTCTCTGGTGTTGCCTCTCAAGCGTCCCTTGCCGGTTACGACTCAAGAACAACAGAACTAATCACCCACGGTAAAAGTTAAACGAACACTATTATGAGCAGTTGGATCAAAGAAAACAAAGCATCCATTATTGCCGGAGGAATCGGGGTTGTTCTCGTAGCGGGCATTGCCGCCGTGGGCATCTCCAAGAATTCGGAAGCCGAAATACTTCAGCAAAAAATCCGTTCGGCGGAAGGCAGCATTCAATCCATGGCCCGGGATGCCATGCCTCCTACTGAGGAGGTGTTGAAGCAATCGTCGGAAATCCTTAAGGATTACAAGGAAAGCATGTCGTCTATTGAGGCTCTTTATGCTCCATTCCGCAAAAATTGCGTTTTGGAGAATATTGACGCCCAGGCGTTCCAGAATGACTTGAAAAAGATGACGGCGGATTGGAAGAATGCCTGTGCGGCCAAGAACATTATTGTGGCTCCTGAAGCGCAGTATATGGGCTTCAATGCCTATATGGCATCGGCTCCGCCTTCGACGGCAGCTCCGATGTTAAACTTTGAGCGTCTGGGAATGAATTACTTCCTGACCAAGCTTGCCGAAAGTGGAGTGAGCAAATTCATGCGCGTGTACCGTGCTCCTCTTGCAATTGAAGCAGTGGGCGCAGATACCAAGGCTAAAAGTAACGCCAGGCCGGAAGTTTCTGCCCGTCCTCGTGGAGGTAAAAAAGCTTCTTCCGAGTTGTGGCAGCCGTTGACCTTCGAAGTCGCATTTATGGGAGACCGCCAATCGGTGGCTACGTTCCTGAATGATATTACGACGAACGACCAATATCTCTTCACGATTTCCGCTCTCCGCGTTAAGAATGAAATCCAGACGCCTCCTTCCTATGAGAAGCCCAAGACTGCCTCTGCGGCGGCCTCGGCTGTCAAACCTTCCTCTCCCGGTATATCTTTGGCCGGAGGAGTGGGAACGGGAGAGGTCAAGCGTGATGTGAGGCCGGCCGACAGCAATGAAGAGAATGATGCACCCAAGTCGGTGGAAATCCTTCGCCAGGTACTGGGAAATGAGAAAGTCAATGTCCATTTGGTCGTGAGTCTCATCTACTTCCCTGAACAGCCCGAAACTGCAACCAAGAACAAATAACCCCCATCGATAGAATCAAGTTATGTCTTTTTCAGAAAAATACGATAAAGTAGCTCTTGCTGTCGGCGGAATCCTGGGCCTGGCAGGTCTCGGTGTTGGCGCATTGACCTATGTCAATCTCGATGAGACCTACAAGGTAGACACGGCCGTTTCCAGTAACAAGGTATCCGTTCCCGGAGTGGATCAGTCCTTGGAGCTGGAGGCTTATCTGAACGAAAATCATGAGATCAAACGCCCCAAGGTTGGTGCTCAGAATTTCGATCTGTTCGTTGCTCCGGAACTGTGGTTGAAGTCTGGTGATACGACTCCGATCGATATTAATGCCGGACCTCCCATTCATCCTCCGATTCCCAATACATGGTTCCTGGAGAACGGCTTGGCGGATATCCTCCGTTTTTCTGATGCGCTGACGCAGGATCCCGATGGAGATGGATTTACAATTCGAGAGGAATTCGAAGCCAAGACGAATCCTAAAGACCCCAACAGTCATCCTCTGCTGATTGCCAAACTTGGCTTGACCGGCTTTTCTGCTACCGGCTATCAGCTCGTGTTCTCTTCCGACGACATGCCTCCCGACTACACCTTCAAGGCGCTGGCGCGTAATGGTGCCACATTGTGGCGTGAAGACGTTAAAGTTGACGCCACCATGCCCACGCCCAAAGAAGGTAAACCTGCCGTGCAGGATCCGGGGCGCTTCAAGTTGAAGGAAGTAACCAAAAAGGAATTTGAGTCCAAAACCGGAATCAAGGAAAATGAGTCTGTTGCTATCGTGGAAGATTTAAAACCCACGAAAGCAGGAACCATTTACGAGATCCGGAAGGGGAATAAATATCCTGCCGTTATCCAAGATAAATCGGTTGAGTTAACTATTTCCGCCGGACCCAAGTCTGGTGAAACCATCAAGGTTGAAGAAGGAAAAACTTTCACGATTCCTGGTGACGACAAGACGGTTTACACTTTGGAAACCGTTGACCTTAAGTCGAGATCGGCTATTCTCAAAGCCGAAATCGATGGCAAGAACAGAACCTGGAACCTGAGCAAATAATAAACAAATCGGCGCTTTTCTGAAAAAAAAGCTTCACAAATCTCGAAAATCTGCAAAAAGAATTACCTAACTATGGATCAAGCACCTCTCTATCATTCCAAGCGAAGCCTCATCGCTTTGATGGCCATCGCTGCCTCCTGCCCCTTTGTGCAGGCCGGTGACTACGGAGCCGTAGGCGCCTCCAGCGCCGCCGGTACCTCTGCCGCCGGTTACTATGGCGGTGGTCAGTCCGATATCGCCCGCAGGGCTCAGGCTCGTCGTGAAGAACGCACGCAGGAGTCCATGAGTACCTTGGAAAAAGGCCGCCAGTACTATCGCGACCAGAAGTACAAGGAAGCTCTGGATGAATACAACCGTGCTCTCGACATTCTGCCCAAGGCTCCCGTTACGGATTCCCGCCGCGCTTTCATTGTTCAAAGCATTGGGGAAGCCAGCGTTGCCCTTGCCCAGCAGTATGTGAAGATCGGCCAGTATGACGAAGCCCGCCAGCTTCTCATGGATGCGCTCAAGATCAACCCCTGCAACAAGCTTGCCCAGCGTGAACTTGATTACCTGGACGATCCTGTCCGCACGAATCCGGCCAAGACTCCTCAGTACGTCAAGGATGTGGAAGAAGTCAACAAGCAGCTCCGCATGGCATACGGGTTCTTTGACTTGGGGCAGTTTGACGCTGCCAAGAGCAAATTCCAGCAAGTGCTCCGCATTGATCCGTACAATACGGCCGCCCGTCGTGGTATGGAAACGGTGGATCGCCGCCGCGACCAGTACTACCGTGCCGCCTACGATCAGACTCGTGCCGAAATGCTCGCCGAAGTAACCAAGGCTTGGGAAACTCCTCTTCCTCTGGAAGTGCCTACAGATGGCGACAATAGCAGTTCCCAGCCGGTGGAAGCATATGGTGCTACGGCCAATACGATGAAACTCAAGTCGATCATCATTCCTGTTGTCGATTTTGAGGACACGACTGTTGAAGAAGCCATTGAATTCCTGAGAAACCGTTCCCAGCAGCTTGATAATAATCCCGGTGCGAATGGCGAACGCGGTATCAACTTTGTGATCAGTGATTCCCAGGCTGGCGGCAGTCCCGCTCCTACCGAAACCTCTCTTGATCTTTCCTTTGACGAAGGAACCGAAGGGGCCGATGCCGGAACACCCGCTCCCGCTCCCGCTCCTGAGCTCAAGACCAAGCGTATCAAGCAGCTCAAGTTGCGCAACGTTCCGATGATCGAAGTGCTGAAATTCATCTGCCAGAATGCCGGTCTGCGTTATAAGGTGGAAGACTATGCTGTCGCTATTCTTCCTGCCGGTGGCAATGATACGGATTTCTACACCCGTACGTTCACTGTTCCGCCGAACTTTATTTCCTCTCTGGATTCCGCTTCCGGTGAATCCGGAGACGGTGCAGCGGCCGATCCGTTTGCCGATACATCGTCATCCGGTGGTTCCTCCAGCATCCGTCCTCGGCCCCCGGTGACGACCTTGTTGAAGAACGCTGGCGTTTCCTTCCCTGATGGAGCTTCTGCTTCCTACTTCGCAGGTAACTCCACCCTTTTGGTGCGCAACTCCACGGCCAACCTCGATATGGTTGAGCAGTTGATTGAAAACCTGAAGGGCAAGAACAAGCAGGTCAGAATCATGACCAAGTTTGTGGAAATCACTCAGGAAAACACGGATGAACTCAGCTTTGACTGGGTGGTGACTCCGTTCTCCGCCAATGATTCCCGTTCCCTCTTTGTCGGTGGTGGCAATGGTTCCAGTTCCGGCTTGACGTCCAATGACTTCGTTTCTGCTCCGAACTCGAATGTCGGCAATTGGCCGATCAATTCGGCTAATAACCTGAACGGTCTCGCTACAGGTGGTGTCCGCTCCGGTAGCGCTGCCATTTCCAGAGACGGCATCGATAACTTGTTGCGTACTCAGAATCGTACGGAAGCTACTGCTATTAATCCGGCTCCCGGCATTCTGTCCATGACCGGTATTTACGATGAAGGTGCTTTCCAGGCTATTATGCGTGGATTGAACCAGAAGAAGGGTTCCGATGTTTTGACGGCTCCCAGCGTGACGGCCAAGCCCGGTGATGAAGCAACCATCCAGATTATTCGCGAGTTTATCTACCCGACTGCATTCGAACCCCCGCAACTTCCCCAGAGTACGGGTAACAACTACAATGACAGTTATCGTGGTTCGTCGTCGATTCTCGACGGTTTGACTGGTTCGAGCCAGCCCACCGTGAACTCGTTCCCGGTGACGCCGACGACTCCGACGGAATTCGAAATGAAACCTGTTGGTGTGACTCTCAAGGTGCAACCCCAGGTCGGTGAAAACGACTATGTGATTGAAATGGGCTTCGAACCTTCCATTATTGAGTTCGAAGGATTCGTCAACTACGGTAGTCCGATTCAGTCCACTGGTGTCGGCAGCGACGGTCAGCCCGTTTCCATCACGTTGACGGATAACCGTATTGAACAGCCCATCTTCTCCACTCGTAGCGTGAAGACCAGCCTGTTCGTTTACGACGGTCACACGGTTGCCATCGGTGGTTTGATTTCCGAAAATGTCCAGATGGTTGAAGACAAGGTACCGATCTTCGGTGATCTTCCCTTTGTCGGCCGCTTCTTCCGCGGTAATTCCGAAAGCCACATCAAGAAGAATCTGATGATCTTCGTGACAGGTCAGATCATTGATGCTACCGGCCAGCCGATTCGTGGTCGTGGCGCTTCGGATACCCCTGCCTCCCCTGGCGATACCGCCATGATCGGTGGAGCTGATTCCGGCCTTCTTCCGCCGGTTCCGTAATCGAAGGAGATTGCCAGCCATACGGCTTGTTTTGCAGGCAGGCACAGGTTATCCTGTGCCTGCTTTTTATTCTGTGGGATGAACGTGATCCGAACGATAGGAAGAAGAAAGCCAATCTATCGCAATGATGATGAAAGTGCTTGTATTGACAGGAGGGGTGGCCTCCGGTAAGTCGACCGTTCTCCGGCATTTGTTGGCTCTGGGGAATGGGAAGATTGTCTGTTTTGACTGTGACAGAGAAGTGGGACGTCTCTATGAAAGCGGTAGCGTGGCGCCTCTGTTGTTGGAAGCCTTTGGACCGGATTGCCTGCAGGCCGACGGTTCCGTCAATCGTTCCTGGTTACGGGAACTCGTTTTTGGAAATCCGGAGGAACGTTCCCGCCTGGAGGCGTTAATCCACCCGGTACTGCAACAAGAATGTCTTGCACGGGTGGATGCCATGCGGCAGAATGAAGCTGTTAAGGGTTTTGTCATTGATGTCCCTCTGTTTTTCGAAGGAGGGGCGGATTATGGTCAAGACGCGGTATGTGTCGTGGGTGTATCTCCGGAAACCCAGCGTATGCGTTTAGCCAGACGAAACGGATTTGGCGGTGAATTGATCCAGTCGATTCTTTCAGCTCAGTTGCCATTATCCGTAAAGCTGGCTCGGGCGGACATGGTTCTTTGGAATGAAGGACCCGAATCTCTCCTCTACAGCCAGACAGAACGTTTATATCATCATTTTTTTCATGAATGAAGAACAACAGGAATTGAACCTTGATCAGGAGGACCCCGTCCAGGACGTCGTTCCGGCGGGAGCTGTGGAAACTATTGTCCCAACAGATGGGGCGAGTCCCGAATATGCAGATAGTGTCCAACCTTCACAAATTGCGGAAGCTGTCTCTTCTGTGGAGCCGTTGCCCATTCTTTCCGTGAATGAACTGAGGCTGCATTCCATGACGGAGCTCCAGCAAATGGCCGAAAATACTTCGCTTCGCAATATCGGCGGACTGACGAAATCCCAATTGGTTTTTGAATTGGGCCGCTTGTATCTGCGTGAAGGGCGTGACCTGGTTGTAGAGGGAGTCATGGAGCAGGCCAAGGATAATTATGCCATGTTGCGTGATCCGGTGAAGAGTTTTCGCACGTCTCCCGATGATATTTATGTATCGGGTGAGTTGATTCGGAGACATGGCCTGAAAGTCGGTAATATGGTCAAGGTTCGTTTGCGCCGGTTGCGTCCGCATGACAAATATCTGTCTGCTTGCGAAGTGCTGGAGGTGGAGGGTATCCCTGTCGAGGAATATCGCGCCGTGAAGGACTTTGACAAATTGACGCCGTTGTTTCCGCGGGAACGCATTATTCTGGAGAATAAAGAAATCGATTCACCGGCGATGCGGGTTCTGGATCTGGTGACTCCCTTCGGCAAGGGCCAGCGCGGCTTGATTGTGGCTCCCCCCCGTGGAGGAAAGACGATTTTGCTCAAGACGATCGCACGTTCGATTCACGCCAATTACCGTGATATTGAACTGATTGTCCTCTTGCTTGATGAACGGCCGGAGGAAGTGACGGACTTTGAAGAAACGGTGGGAGTGTCCGTGTTTGCCTCTACGTTCGATGAACCTTCGCGCCGCCATGCCCAGGTTTCCGATCTGGTGATTGAACGGGCCAAGCGTCTGGTGGAGCAGGGGAAGGACGTTGTTATTCTTCTGGATTCCCTGACGCGCCTGTCGCGTGGCTATAATGCTAACCAGAGCGGAGGTCGCATTATGTCCGGTGGCCTTGGTTCCAATGCTCTGGAAAAACCGAGAAAATTCTTTGGAGCTGCCCGCAATGTGGAAGAGGGGGGCAGCCTGACGATTTTGGCGACCTGTCTTGTCGACACGGAATCCCGTATGGATGAAGTGATTTTTGAAGAATTCAAGGGAACGGGGAATATGGAAATCCGGTTGGACAGGGAATTGTCCGAACGCAGAATTTATCCCGCTATCAGTCTGAGTCAGAGCGGTACTCGTAATGATGACCGCCTGTATAACGAACAGGAGTTCCAGAAGATCCTCCAGGTACGCCGCCAGTTGGCCGTGCTGCCCGGCTGGGAAGGCTTGGAACTGCTGCTCAAGAATATCGCCAGAACGCAGAATAATGCGGAGTTGGAGATCATGGGGTTGCGTTAAGGCTATTTCTGCAACGTACCGACATTTTCAGGGCGAAGAGGGAGTACCCTCTTCGCCCTTTATGTTTCCGTGGGATGGGATTGGGACGGTTACTTCTTGCCGACGGCTTTGACGATGGCGGTCACAAGTCCGTCGATATCGTATTGCGAAGCCTTGATGGAAGGTGCATGACCAAGTTCCGTAAGAGCCTTGGTCGTAACGGGGCCGATGCTGGCTGCCTTGCATTTGTCCGGCCAGGGAAGATCAAGCTTGAAGAAGTTTTCCGCCGTAGAAGAACTAGTGAAGGTGATGATATCCGCCCCATCGTGGCGGAGGCGTTCCTGGGCTCCCTGGATGTCGTCCGTTTCGGCGACTGTCTTATAGGCGATACATTCGTCGACGATGGCTTGCATGTCGGCAAGTCCCGTGGCGATGACGTTTCTTGCTCCTTCGGCGTGGATCCACAGTATGGTCCTGTGTTCGATGCCTCCGATTTCCGGTCGGGCATCTTTGAAGGCCTTGACCAGGCTTTCCGCAACGGATTTCTGAGGCATGAGGTCGACAGCAAGTCCGTATTCCTTAAGTTTGGCTGCCGTTCCCGGGCCGATGGCGGCAATGCGGGCTCCTCCGATGTGGCGGATATCGTTGAAAGCGGCGAAGAAGGCTTTGAAGAATCGTTCGACGCCGTTCGGACTGGAGAAAATGAGCCATTCGTAAGAGTGGGCATCGACGACAGTTTCAGCGAAGCTCCTGATATCGGTCGGATCGGTGATCTGGATGGTGGGCAGCTCAATGACATCGGCACCCAGTGAACGGAGTTTTTTGCTGAGACCTCCGGCTTGTTTCCTTGTCCGGGTGACGACGATGCGTTTGCCGAAGAGTGGCAGTTTTTCAAACCAATTGATAGACGCGCGTTCCTGGACGACATCGCCGATGACGATGACGGCCGGTGATGACAGTCCGGCTTTCCGGACGAGTTGGTCTAGTGTTTTGACGGAACCGGCAACCGTTTTCTGACGTCCTGTAGTGGCCCATTGGATAGCTGCGGCAGGAGTGTCGGCATTTTGCCCGCAGGCAATGAGGCCTTTCATGATTTCGCCGAGGCGGCTCATGCCCATGAGGATGATTTTGGTGCCGCTTGCTTTGGCAATCCCTTCGAGGTCAAGTATGGATTCCCGTTTATCGGGCGATTCGTGGCCGGTGAAGACGGTGAATTGGGTGCAATGCTTCCTGTGTGTGACCGGAATGCCGGCGTAGGCCGGGCCGGCGATGGCCGATGTGATGCCGGGAACGATTTCGAAGGGAATCCCTTCTTGCTGGAGAGCTTCGGCTTCTTCTCCTCCTCGTCCGAAAACCATGGGATCTCCTCCTTTGAGGCGTACGACGTTTTTCCCCTCTTGGGCTTTACGGACAAGGAGACGGTTGATTTCATTCTGCGGAAGGGCATGGTTGGAAGAGCGCTTGCCGACGTATATGCGTTCGCATCCGGAAGGTGCCCACGTCGGGATGTCGGGGCAGATGAGAGCGTCGTAAACGAGGACATCGGCAGCTTCGATCAATTCTTTGCCTTTGACGGTCATGAGTCCGGGATCTCCGGGACCGGCGCCTACCAGGTAAACAGTGCCATTTTTCATAGTCGGGTGCATATGGATGAATCTATTGAACACGATCTCTTCGACCCGTGCCATCATATTCACCGGCATTGATGGTAAAAATGAATGAAGGAGTGACATTGGTGTTGCGTCCCGGCCTCCCTCTTGCAACAATCAGGCCTCATGAGACACGTGACGTTCATTGCCGGAGCACTGCTGAGTCTGTCCTTCTCTTCCTGCTCCACAAACCAGACGCCTCCTGCCAGCGATGGAGAGGCGAAGGTTGCTCCTGAACAGCCTGCAGCCTCTCCTGACAAAAAGGATGGAGAGGACAGCCGGGTGGTTCCCGTTGTCTTGCCCGGCAGCCAGGGGGCGGGGGCTTCCGGTTCCCTTGGAATTTTGTCGTTGCCTTCCGAAGTCCGGGATCCGTCCGCCGATCCGGATGATTACGCCATTCCTTCTGGGCCGCTCCCCGGAGAGGTTCCGAACGGTCTCCGGACTCCGACTCTTCCCGATGTTCTGCCTCTGACGTTGGATGGCAAGATCAATCCTGCGGCTGCTTCGCCTTCTCCCGTTTCTACTTTTTGATTCATTTCCCTACTCCTCGATTATTCTTTCCCATTGACTCATGGCCGATATACAACCCCCGAAAAAATTTCATCCCGAGCCATACCCTTATCATCATGAACTGGAATTGGAGATTGAATCATTGTCTAATTCCGGAGAGGGCATTGCCCGTGACAACGGCTGGGTGATTTTTGTCCCGTTTGCCCTTCCCGGTGATCGTGTGAAGGCCAGGGTGTGGCGCAATGACAAGAATTGTTCCTCCGCCGATTTGGTTGAGGTACTGACTCCGTCTGTTGACCGGGTGGAGCCGCAATGCAGGTTGTTCGGTTTTTGCGGAGGCTGTCAGTATCAGCATCTTTCCTACGACAAGCAACTGGAGTGGAAGACCCGCCAGGTTGCCGACCTGTTGCGTTTGCAGGCCGGGCTGACGCTTGACGTCAAGCCGGCGATAGCCTCGCCCGTCCGTTATCACTACCGTTCGAAAATTACCCCCCATTTCGACAAGCCGAAGAATTCTCAGGCAGGCCTGGGGCCGATTGGCTTCCTGAGGGTTGGTTCCCGGCGTGATATTGTCGATGTGCCGCAGTGTGAAATCGCTCTGGAATGTATCAACGAGGCTTTGCCGCAAGTGCGGAAGAACTATCAGAAAGCGGCATCCCAGTTCAAGAAAGGGGCGACCATCCTGATGAGGGCTTCCGAGGGGACGGTTATTACCAATAACGGGAGTATCGCTTCCGAAAAGGTAGGGAACCTCGAATTCCATTTCCTGGCTGGAGACTTCTTCCAAAATAATCCGTACATTCTGCCCTTGTTTACATCGTATGTGGCAGATGAAGCCTCCTCCGGTGGGGAAGAATATCTGGTGGATGCCTATTGCGGTTCCGGGTTGTTTGCCTTGACGCTTGCCTCCCGGTTCAAAAAAGTACTGGGGGTTGAGGTGAGCGAAAGTTCGGCTGATTGGGCCCGCAGCAATGCCCGGACGAACGGAATCGACCATGCAGAGTTCCTTGCCGCGGATGCGAGTGCCATTTTCGAACAGGTGACTTTTCCGTCCGGCAAGACGGCTGTCGTCATCGACCCTCCCAGGAAGGGATGCGATTTGAACTTCCTGACCCAGCTTTTTGCATTTGCCCCGGCCAAGGTGGTTTATGTGTCCTGCAATCCGTCAACCCAGATACGTGACTTGGCGGAATTTGACAAAGCCGGTTACCGGGTGACGTCCGTTCAGCCCTTTGACTTGTTCCCGCAGACGAAGCATCTGGAATGCGTCGTGACGCTTGTACGCGGCTGAAGAATCCAAACTTTCCATTTCCATGCCCAAGGTTTACATCAAGACATACGGCTGCCAGATGAACGAGCGCGACTCCGAACAGGTGGCCCGCATGTTCATTCAGGGAGGCTATACGATTACGGATCAAGAGGAAGAGGCTGATGCCATCCTGATCAATACGTGTTCGGTGCGTGATCAGGCGGAACAGAAGGCTCTTGGGAAAATGGGCATTATGGGCAAGTTTCGGAAAAACCGTCCCCATGTCGTCTATGCCATGATGGGGTGTATGGCCCAAAGCCGCCGGGATGAGTTGTTCTCATCACTCCCTCATCTGGATCTCGTCATCGGGACGCAGAAGTACCACAAGGTTTTCCGCTATGTGGACGATATCCTGAAAAGCCGTCTTGAACGCCGGATGGATAATCTGGCGCTTTCCCTTCAGGGTTCCCACGTCTGTGATGTAGACGAGGAGGAGGATTCCCAGAATGCCATCCGGGATCATGTCGATCCCGGTGTCCGTTCTTCGGCTTTTGTTTCCATCATGCAGGGTTGTGACATGAAGTGTTCTTACTGCATCGTTCCGTACACGCGCGGGGCGGAGCGCAGCCGTCCGATCGGCGACGTGGTGGATGAGGTGAAGATGCTGGTGGACAACGGGGTCAAAGAGGTCACCCTTCTCGGACAGATCGTCAACAGGTACGGGCGCCAATTCGGCCTTGAGGAAGGCAAGTCGGCTTTTGTCCGTCTGCTGGAACGGATCCACGACATTGAGGGACTGAAACGCATTCGCTACACGTCGCCACATCCCATCGGGTTCCGTGATGACTTGGTTCGGGCGTATACGTACCTGCCTAAACTGTGCAGCCACATCCACTTTCCGATGCAGAGCGGAAGCGACCGCATCCTGAAGCTTATGCGCCGTCCATACAGGAATGAAGCCTACATGGAATTATGCGAAAAAATGCGAGCCGCACGACCTGATCTGGCGATTACGACGGATATTATTGTTGGTTTCCCCGGTGAAACCGAAGAGGATTATCTGGAAACGCGCCGGGCGGTGGAGCGCATCCGCTACGACAACGCCTTTATTTTCCGCTATTCTCCCCGTCGCGGAACGCCCGCTGCCGAGATGGACGGACAATTGCCGGAACGTGTCAAGGAGGCGCGAAATCAGGATCTCCTGGCGGTTGTCAATGCAATTGCCGTGGAGCGCAATAATGCATTGGTAGGAACGGAGCAGGAGGTTCTTGTCGAAGGCCCGTCCAAAACAAACCGCGAAAGGTTGACGGGCCGTACGTCCCAGAATAAGCCTGTCATTCTGGACGGCTTGTCCGCGATGATAGGAGAAATCGTGCCGGTGAAGATTGAAGAATCGACGGGATTTACCCTTTACGGTTCGGTTGTAAGAGAGTAAAGGCCTGCCGTTGAAGGTGGAAAAATTTCATGTCCCAACTCGTTATTTCGCCATGGGGTAACGGATGGAGAATTATGATTCATATTTATTATTAGTGTATTGTGTGATGTGAGGTGATGGATTCTGACGGAGTTGGGAAGCAGGTCGAATGCCGGTTCCCGTTCCCCAAGGCAAACGATATCCCTGGCTCCGGTTCGGAGTATCCATTCGGGGGCGTCTATAGGATCGTGACGGTTGCGACCGATAAGGATAACATCCGCGTGGATGGAGTGTTCCGGCAGCATGAGAAGGTTGCTCATGGGGGCATCTCCAATGAAAAGAAGACGTTTCCCGTGGTTTTCCCACAGGATGGTCGGAGTATTGTCTGCGGCGATACCGGTGGAGAAGATTTTATGGGCCGGATAAATGGTGAAACATCCGGAGCGTTTGTGCCGGAGGATGACCGGTTTTGTGTCTGTCATGCGGGAGATATCCAGCTGTTGGATGTCCGGCCACTGTTGCAACAGGGCTTGCCTGCCTCCGGTCAGAGGAAGTGAGGCCTGTGTCAATATCAGGTAACGGGGCAGGAAACCGCAGGTTCTGAGAGCCGGAGTGACGATTTGTCGGGCGGCGTATTCGTTGCCGCAATTGATGAGAATTCCGGGGTTGCCTAGGGCGATGCAATACGCTTGTCCCGGCAGAGCCAGGACGATGGCTTCGGAGGGAGAGGCTCCGTTCGTCCAGGGCATAAGGGCATTGGGTTGGCCGGCAATCCATTGCGAGACGGAGAGCAGAATGGCGGCAGGGACGCGGGCGCAGGCGTTGAATAGTGCTGAGGCCATGGGGAGCCAGTGCATGAGGATGCTTAATATGCTGAATCCCATCAAGGGAGCGAGGAACGGCGCCATGAGGAGATTGGCTAGCGTAGAATACAAGTTGAACGTTCCGAAGTGAACGGCAGTAATGGGAATGGAAACCAGCCAGCAGGCAAAGGAAACCGCCAGAATCAATCTTGTGTTGCGTTCCTGGCGGACGAGGAATCGTTCTGTGGCGGAGTAGATTTTGGGAGGGATGAAGGGATCGGGATTCCACCAGGGCCGTAAGCGGTTTTCCAGTCCGGCAGTCAGGACAATAGCTCCGAAAATCAGAAAGGAAAGCTGGAATCCGGGGGTGAATAATTGCCGTGGATCTACGCACAGGATGACGATGGCTGCCAGGGCCAGGGTGTTGAGTGGATGGGTTTCCCTGCGGAGACACATTCCCAGCACGAAAAAGGCAATCATGATGTAGGCGCGGACGGCGGAGGTTGGCATGCCGGTGATGAATACGTACACGGCCAGCAAAATCAGAGAGAGGGCTTTGGCTTTGATCGGGTGAATGGGCAGGAGGTAGAGAAAGAAGAAGAGGATGGCGGCGGCCAGGCCGACATGGAGTCCGCTGACTGCGAAAATATGGAGGCTGCCACTGGTGCGGAAGTCGTCCATGACATCGTTCGAAAGTGATGTTTTATCCCCGAGGAGCACCGAAATCATAATTTGCGTCGGGATGTCTTTCCTGGCTCCGTGTTCGGATAGAATGCTGGCAACGGCATGGCGGCATTTTTCGGAGAGGGCCAGTAGCCGGCTTTTGAAATGTCCTTTTCCGGACAGACTTCCTTCGAAGGCGTTGAACCGGCAAGCGATTCCATTGCTGAGCAGCCAGGAGCGGCGGTCGAAGGCTCCCGGAGTACGGGGAGGATCAATAGGAATAGCCATGCCCCGGAAGGTCCAGTGTTCTCCGATGGATGGGGAAGATGTTTCCGGGAAACGGATTTCCAGCTTTTCATGGTTGTCATCGGTTTCCAGCCATGCTGTCGAGGTGTAGATTCTTGTAATGGATCCTGTGACTGAGGTAATGGTATCCGGATTGTTCAGGCGGGATGTGAACGACATGGCCGATTGCCTCTGAAGACTGTCCATCCGCAGACATCCGGCAAGGACGCAGAGAAGACAGAGGATGGCGAGCCTCCATTGGCTGACTGCTATGGGAAAAAAGGAAATCAGGAGGCCTGCGGCAATCCATCCCCGGGAACCGTTTCCGGCCATAATTCCCGTAACTAGCGCCAAGGCGGCAAACAGGAGAGGCCTTGTCAGAACGGTCTTCCTGAATGCTTCAAGGTTTGTAGGAATGCTCACATTTGCATATTTCTGTATATTTTTTAAGAAATCAAGCCGTGAAATTTGTGAAAGCTCTTATTTTCCTCTTGAGACAGGAAGTGAAAAACGATAATTTTAGTCAATCTCTCTCCGTATGGCAGGTTTCAGACATACATTCATGGTCTTTTGCTGCGTTGCCCTGGTTCTTGTGGCAATGGGAGCACGTGCCTTGGGGTGGGACTTTGTCGAAAAGAATGGGATCTCCTACGTGACGATGTCCAGTTTGCGCTCCTTCTACGGGTTTTCTCTGGAGAAAAAGGAAGGTTCCTCGCGGGTGTACGAAATGAAGGAGTATCGGCTCAAGGTACGACCTGCCTCTCAGGATATGTACATGAACGGTGTCAAATTTGTACTTTCCTATCCGATTGCTGAGGATCCGGTCAAAGGACTTCTTATTTCGCGGATTGATGTGACGAAGATTGTCGATCCGGTTCTACGCCCTAAATATATTCGTAATGGCAGAATGCTGGATACTGTAATAATTGATCCGGGACACGGAGGTCATGACAGTGGAGCCAGAAATAGAGTGTCTTTGGAAAAAGACCTTAATCTTCAAGTTGCGCGTCTTTTACGCAGTAAATTGCTCAAGGCTGGTTACAAGGTGGTCATGACACGAGAGACTGACCGTTATCTGACCCTTCAGGAACGCGTACAAATTGCCAACCGTTACCGCAATGCTGTGTTTGTGAGCATCCATTTCAATGACGGCTCGTCTTCTGCCAATGGCATTGAAACCTTTACCTTGGCTCCGGCCGGGACATCTTCCTCCATGTCCCGCAATGTGCGTCGGGAAGCGCTTGCCGGTAATTCGCAAGATAGTTCCAATATTGCGTTAGCAACGGCTGTACAGGGGAATTTGATAAGAGGGAAGAAATCCGTCACCAAGGGGATGAGGCCGTTTGACCGCGGGATCAAGCGCGCCAGATATTCGGTGCTCTGCACGATCCAGCATCCAGCTATCTTGGTGGAATGTGGCTTTCTTTCCAATGCTCGGGAAGCGACATTGGCTCGCACGGAAAGTTATAGGGATTTCCTTGCCGAATCCATTTGTTCTGGGATTCTACAATATAAGACGGCGTTGGGATGTCGTTAATGCTTGTTTGGTTTTTCTGGGTTCATGAATGTAGTTTGGTTACCCGGATTGCGTGATTACGACGAGGTTTTCGAATTGCAGGAAAGTCTTGTTACCGAACATCAGGCATGTCCCGGCAAGGAACCCGACTTGCTGCTTCTGGAACACGCTCCCGTTTATACGATCGGCAGGACGCGTGACCGGACGAGTCTTCGTGACACGGCTCATCTTCCCTATCCTGTCCGTGAGATCAACAGGGGGGGCCAGGCGACCTACCATGGCCCTGGTCAGCTTGTCGGGTACCCGGTTCTCCATTTGGATGCCTTTGACCGTGATTTGCACCGATACGTGGAGAGTTTGGAAAAAACGTTGATTGCGGCGTGTTCCGAATGGGGGGTTGCTGCCGGATTGAGGGAAGGGCTTGTCGGGGTGTGGGTGGAGGACAGGAAAATCGCCTCCATTGGAGTGGGTGTCAGGAAGTGGGTTTCCATGCATGGTTTTGCGATGAATATTCTTCCCTCCAGTTTACCTCCTTTTGAGTGGATTACCCCGTGCGGAATCCAGGGGGTGAGGATGACTTGCCTCGCACGTGAAATTCAGCCCCCCCCGGAGAGGGAGGCCGATCTTGTCCGTGAGTTCGGCAACCGTTTTGCTGCGTTGTGGCAGTCAACTTTTGAATCATTAAAACCAATGCACAATAATATCGACGACTCTATTTTCGAATGCTGTATTAACCGTCGGAAAACCGACAGCGTCAAGTGGGATCTTCATCCCGAAACGACGCCGGCCTGGATTGCCGATATGGATTTTCAATCTCCGGCTTGTGTCATTGATGCCCTCAAGGACAGGGTGGAGCACGGCGTGTTCGGTTACACCCTGCCTCCCGACGATATGGCGGACGTCCTTGTCTCCTACATGAAGCGTAACCATAGCGCAGATATTGATCCTTCATGGATCCTGCACATGGGAGGCTGCGTTCCGGCCTTGAGCACATCGGTCATGGCCGTGTGCGATCCCGGAGACTCGGTGATGTGCTGTACGCCCGTGTATCCTCCGATCCGTCATGCGCATGCCCATGGCAAATGCGAGTCTATCGAAGTTCCGCATATTTTCCGAGCGGGAGAATGGTTGTTCGACTGGGATGCCATGGAAGAAGCCGTACGCCCGGACACGAAGATGTTCATTCTCTGCAACCCTCAGAATCCATTGGGGAAAGTTTTGTCGCGCGAGGAAGTGTTGCGTGTGGCCGACTTCTGCGAACGCCATGATTTGATTCTATGCTCGGACGAAATCCATTGTGACCTCATGATGGATACCTCGGTCACTCACGAGACGGCTGTTTCTCTGCCGGAACGCTACCTCAAGCGCACCATCATGATGACGGCGCCCAGCAAGACTTACAATATCGCCGGTATCGGCTATACCATGGTTGTGATTCCATCCCCGGAATTACGGAAGAAATTTGATCGCACGCGCGACCATCTCCAGCCCTCCATCCACTGTTTCGCCTACCTGTCCGCCCGTGCCGCCTATTCACAGGGGGAACCTTGGCGCAATGCCCTGCTGGCTTACCTGCGGAAAAATTGCGAGACTCTCTATGCGTTCGTGTCCGACCGCATGCCTGATATTCGTATGGTGCCGATGCAGGCCACCTATCTGGCTTGGCTGGATTGCTCGGCACTGGGGCTTTCCAATCCGCAGGAATTTTTCATAGAGAAAGCCGGTGTTTTTTTGAACGATGGTGCAGATTTCGGGTCTCCCCAGTGTGTACGGTTTAACTTCGGCACCCAGCGAAGCTCCATGCTGGATGCTTTGGAAAGAATGGCAACGGCCGTCGAAACGCTCCGTGTCTGAAGGAGTGATGAGGCGCTTTTGTCAGAATAAGGTTTCCCCGTTTGGTTCTTCCTCCGGTTCCGTGTATGCGGGTGCCGGGGGAAGTTCTGTATAGGCGGGCAGAGGGAGGACTTCGTTGCCTGCCAACGGAGCTTTGCGCTGGAAGACATGGGGGGAGAGTTGTTCGCTCGTCGTGTAGGCGGAACGAAACATTTCCACCTTGGCGTCAAGGTTGTCGATGTAGTGCAGGACAGCTGCTTCCGGTGTCTTGGGGGGGACGGGGGAGCCGAAAGCCAGCTCGCCGTGATGGGAAGCAATCATATGCAGGAGGTGCAGGCGTACGAGAGCCGATGGAGGGTCAAGAGCCAGCCATCCGGAACTTTCCGGGCTGTCCATAATCTCCGCCCAGAGTTTATTGACCAGTTCAATGCCGAATGGAATGTGGCCGAGCAGTTCGCCTACTTCCGTATAAGGCATGGAGAAATCGCCTTCGGGATAGCAATTTTCCCAGAGTTTTCCGCAATCGTGGAAGAGGCATCCGGCAAGAACGAGGTCGCGGTTTAAGTCCGGATACACGGAACAAACCGCGTGAGCACAACACATCATCCCCCCGATGTGTTCGATAATTCCTCCCCTTCGGGCATGATGGTAGTTGCGGGCGGCTGCCGTTCTCTTCAGTCGATCTCTGAATTTGGTGCAAAATAGGGTACAAAGGGCATGTAAGCGGGGGTCGCTCATGCTGCCTATCAGCTCCACGATAGATTCCCAATCGCGATCCTGCTTGTTCTTCAACTCCGGACTGCCTAAAAAAAGCATATCGGTTTCCTCCGGAGAGAGGGGGCGGATTTGCAAATCATTGCCCTCGTGCCCGTAACTGTTTTTATTCCAAATTCCTTTGATAGAGAGGAAAGATTTTGGCTGTGACTGGATGAAATCGGTGAACCATGGCTTGTCCTCCCAGACTTTCAACGTCAGGGATTGTTCTCCGTCGGCCAGGGTGACGTCCAGATAAGGCTTGTTGTTCCGAGTCGTCTTTTTCAGACACTGAGTCAATTGAACATGAATTTCCGCGGCTATCGGAGAGTCGGCGGGAAGAGCGATCAATTCCTGGAGGGACAATAATTCCATGGCCTCTATCATGGCTGTTTTTGTGCCTTGGGTCAAGAAGGCAGGCAAAATATGGAAAAAGATACAGTCTGGAGTGGAAACGAACCGTGAATCGTATAAACGGTAGAGTTGTTGGAGAAAAATAATTTTTTTATATCTGATTGATATCGAGAGTATTTTGCGGTGATTGAAGATTTGGTGGAGAAAAAACTTTCAAAAGATGTTGACGTTTTCC